>DGXE01000024.1:17064-85626 GCA_002395525.1 Ruminococcus sp. UBA4240 | reverse complement strand
AACGGACTTTGACTCCGTCACTCGCCGGTTCGAATCCGGCCTTCCCAACCATTGGGGTGTCGCCAAGCGGTAAGGCACTTGACTCTGACTCAAGCATTTCCGGGGTTCGAATCCCTGCACCCCAGCCAGACAAGCTCCTGTCTATTGTTAGATGGGAGCGCTTTTCTTTTATATAAGCAAGTATATCTCCTAACCATTCTGCGATGCCGCCAAGCGGCAATAAGGCAACGACTCTGACTCAAAGCTTCCGGGCTTGGATCACTGTACCCAAGCCAGACCCATCACGTAAGTGATGGGTATTTTCTTTCCATTCATCCTGAGTGTCGCCAAGCGGCAATAAGGCAACGACTCTGACCTAAAGCTCCCGGGGCTTGGATCCCTGCCCATTCACGGACATAATCGCAGAAGGTATCGGTCATGACATTGTATCTTGAAAGCGGTACAAATGCCAATACACAGAAGCAGTGAATGGGGCTGCGACGGAAACAAACCACGCAAAGAGGAAAACAGTCAGCTTCGCAGCACCTCAGTCAAAAGCTAAAAGCCCGTCACAAATAGTGGCGGGTATTTTCTTTTCACAAAATCTATTGACATTCTGGCAGATATGTGGTAAAATTGTTGATGTGTGCGGACAGGCGCAGCACCCTATAAACATCCATCTTACCCGAAACGAGGTAGTATATGTCAGCAAATATAGTAATAGGCACCCAGTGGGGCGACGAAGGCAAGGGCAAGGTCATTGACATACTGGCATCCCGTGCTGATGTGGTAGTGCGCTCCCAGGGCGGCAACAACGCAGGACACACCGTAGCCGCAAACGGCGAAACATACAAGCTCCATCTCATCCCCTCGGGCATACTCTACAAGGACACCCTCTGCCTTATCGGCGCAGGGGTGGTAATGGATCCCAAGGATATCTTAGGGGAAATTGCGGATCTCTCTGCAAGGGGGCTTTCCTTTGACAACCTGAAGATCGACCCCAGAGCACACATAATCATGCCCTGGCACATCGCCCTTGACGGCCTTTCCGAGAAATTCAGGGGCAACAAGGACATAGGCACCACCCACAGGGGCATAGGTCCCACCTATATGGACAAGTATGAGCGCAGCGGCCTGCGTTTCTACGACCTTATACACCCGGATATATTCAGGGAGAAGGCACTGAGCGCCGGCAAACTGAAAAACGCCATCATCACCAATGTTTACGGCGGTGAGGCTCTTGACCTTGATGCCATCATTGATGAATACATAGGCTACGGCAAGCAGCTTGCAAAGTACTGTGCGGACGTATCCGTACTCACCTACGAGGCAGCAAAGGCCGGCAAGACCATCCTCTTTGAGGGGGCACAGGCCACTCTGCTTGACATCGACTACGGCACCTACCCCTATGTCACCTCCTCCCACCCGGTTTCTGCGGGCGTGTGCGTGGGCACAGGCGTAGGCCCTAAGATAATCGACGATATCTACGGCGTTGCCAAGGCATACACCACAAGAGTGGGCAAGGGTCCCTTCCCCACGGAGCTTGACGACGAATGCGGCGACTACATCCGCAACAACGGCCACGAATTCGGCACCGTTACAGGCCGTCCCCGCCGCACTGGCTGGTTCGATGCGGTCATAGTCCGCCATGCAGTGCGTGTCAACGGTCTGTCCTACCTTGTCATCAACAAGCTGGACACTCTGGGCGGCCTTGACACCTTAAAGGTATGCGTTGCATACAAGCGCCCCGACGGCACAGTAATAAAGGACTTCCCTGCCACCCTTGAAGAGCTGGAGGGCTGCACACCCGTCTACGAGGAATTCCCCGGCTTTACCGAGGACATTTCCGGCATACGCAGGTACGAGGATCTCCCCGAGGTTTGCCGCAGCTACATCGCCCGCCTTGAAGAGCTCTGCGAATGCCCTGTAAAGATGATAGGCGTAGGCCCTGAGAGAGATCAGGTCATAGAGAGATAATGAAGAATGCATAATGCAGGATGAATAATGTTGCTTGACTTTGCGTTTGGTTTGTGCGGTTCAAGTGTACAGTGTACAGTTGAGTGACGGCGAGTTGATGGCTTGATTTCATCTTTGCCCGCTGCGCTGACATTTCCAAATGCAGAATGAAGAATGCATAATGATATAAATGCAAACAGGGGAGCGAATATCGCTCCCCCGCACTTTAAACAGGAAAGCCACGGTCTCCCGTGGCTTTTTTTGCTGCATCCGTTCCCTTTTTGGGAAAATGTAAAGGGGAGCAAAGTGACTTGCTCCCCTTTGGGATCTCGTTTTCCGTTGTGCTGTCAAGTGACTTCTCTGTCTCCGTTCTCGTAGGCTGCAACGATACCCGGCTTTATGTCGGTGTATTCATTGCCCACAGACAGGTTGCCTATGAGCATTCCGGTGAAGAAGCCCAGTATCATGCCTATGATGACCACCGCCGCAGGGATGTCCATGATGTTGAGCACGGAGTCACCAAAGGTGTTCTCATTGAGCTTTCTATTGAAAAACCTTGCTGCCAGTATGAGTACCGCAGTGAGTACGACCAGAGCCGCTGCCACCACGATGTACTGCATATATGTGACCTTAGTGGCGATCTTTGCAGGCTCATCGGGCTTGTAGTACACTGTGAAGCGTGACCCCAGACCGATCTCATCCTTGCTTCTTGCGGAGTTGTCCACATTCTCAGGCTCGCCGTACACGGCAACGTTGCGGCTCATGACCTGTGTGCCGTACTGTGTTACATTGCCTGTTACAACAGTGGTCTTGCCCATGTAGGGAAATATGGTGAGCCCCGCTACGTCCCTTGCATTTGCTTCCTTCAGGGATTTCGCCTGAGTTACCATGAAGTTGGTGTTGATGCGTCCGCCGTTGTACATTTCGCTGGTGGAGGTCTGATGCCACTTGGAAAGCGCATCGTTGTACTTCATCCAGTGGGCAAGCCCCATCTCCACATAGAACATACCTATGGAGATAGCCAGCGCTGCCACGCAGAGCAGTGCGCAGATAACTATATACCTGGGTTTTATCTTCATACTACCGTCTCCTATCTGTCATACAGATGCCTGTACAGACATCTTCCCGTATACTTGATTATATCACATTGATTTTTCCGTGTCAAGTGCGAATAACAATTTTCCCCGCTTTATCCGTTATGAACATATGTTTTAATATTTTATTGACGATTTTGACATATCAGCCCCTATACGGGAGGAAAAAGGAGACAGGGATCGCTCCCTGCCTCCTGCTTTGCTAATCAGCGCATAGCTGCTTTAAAATGGCGGCCATCGTCTTTTTGGGAACAGCCGGGGAAAAGCTGCATGAATACTTGTACCCGTCCCTTTCCCATACGGCGGTGGAGAATTCCTCCCCATTGGCACGGATATGCACCGTAACGCCCCCGATAGTGCCCCTGTACCTGTTTTTGTAGGTATTGTTGTCCCCGGAGATGTCCCCTTCGACCGTGCCCTTCCTCAGGGTGAGGGTGCTGTCACCGTCGGCAAAGTCCGCCTGGATCATCTCCTTGTTCATTACCCTTGCGGTGTCAAACTCGTAGCCGTCAAGGCTGTCTGGGAGCTCAAACCCAAAGCCTGCCGCCTGTTCCGCTTCCTCCATGGATGAATACTCAGTCCAAGGGTTTGCAAGACTACTGATGACAGCTTTCAGAGCCTTTGCCATAGTCCTTTTGGGAACAGCCGGGGAAAAGCTGCATGAGTACTTGTATCCGTCCCTTTCCCATACGGCGGTGGAGAATTCCTCCCCATTGGCACGGATATGCACCGTAACGCCCCCGATAGTGCCCCTGTACCTGTTCTTATAGGTATTGTAGTCCCCGGAGATGTCCCCTTCGACCGTGCCCTTTCTCAGAGTGAGGGTGCTGTCACCGTCGGCAAAGTCCGCCTGAATTATCTCCCTGTTCATTACCCTTGCGGTGTCAAAGTCATAGCCCTCAATGCTGTCGGGAAGCTCAAACCCGAAGCCTGCCGCCTGCCCCGCTTCCTCCGGGGATGCGTATTCAGTCCAGGGGTTTGCAAGACCCACAATGGCGCTTGCACCGTTTATCATCATAGCATTGTCCATAGGTGCAGCCGCCAGCATGACAGCAGATAAAACCACCGGGATCATTGTTTTCTCCTTTCAGCGGCAGGATCAGTCTCCGAAGGAGATGCCCAGATCCTTTGCACTCTTTACATAGCCCCCCTCAGGATCTACGAACTTCGTCTTGCCTGCCACTTCCTCAAGGGGATTTGTGCCTATCTCCGACTTTATCATGGCAACGGATACGCCGTACTTGCCGTCTGCGATAAGCTCTGCCGCCTTTACGCCGAAGCGTGTTGCAAGTATGCGGTCATAGGCTGAGGGAGAGCCGCCCCTGAGCATATGCCCGGGCACGCATACCCTTGTTTCCATGCCTGTTGCCTTCTGTATCTCCCCTGCCATAGTGGCTGTAATGGTGGTTATTCCCGCATCAAGGCGGCGCTTTGCCCGCTCCTTCTTTTTGAGCTTGGCCTCCTCCTTGCTGTATGCGCCCTCTGCCACTGCCACTATGGAGAAGCGGTGGCCTCTGTCAGAGCGCTCCTGCAGGCACTGTATTATCTTGTCGATGTCATAGGGTATCTCAGGGATAACAATGGCATCTGCGCCCCCTGCAATACCGGAATAGAGGGTGAGCCAGCCCGCCTTGTTGCCCATTATCTCCACCATGAGTATGCGGCTGTGGGAGGCGGCTGTGGTGTGCAGCCTGTCGATAACGTCCGTGGCAGTGTCAACTGCGGTGTGGAAGCCAAAGGTGACATCCGTGCCGTAGATGTCATTGTCTATGGTCTTGGGGAGGCCTATGACATTGAGCCCCTCCTGGGACAGCAGATTTGCCGTCTTGTGGGTGCCGTTGCCCCCCAGGGTCAGCAGGCAGTCAAGCTTCAAGTCCTTGTAGGTGTCCTTCATCTGCTTTACCCTGTCGATGTTGTCCTCCCCGATGGAGGAGATCATCTTGAAGGGCTGGCGCTTTGTGCCGAGGATAGTGCCCCCCTGGGTGAGTATCCCCGAAAACTCCGAGGGCTGCATCTCACGGGCGATGTTGTTGATAAGCCCGTAATAGCCGTTCTGTATGCCGATGATCTTCACATCGTCCCCGAATTGGTTGTAGCACGCCCTTGCAACGCCTCTGATAGTGGCGTTGAGTCCAGGGCAGTCGCCCCCTGATGTAAGGATACCTATTCTTTTCTTTGACATATTGCACCATCCTTTTTGTGTGCTGTATGTCCGGAAGGCTCCCGCCTGCCGGTGAAGTACAGCTATCTTGCGTTTTTCTTCATAAGCATGAACTGCTCAAAATCCTGTGCTGTCATGGGCTTGCCGAAGAAATAGCCCTGACCCTGATCGCAGCCCGAATCCCGCAGTATGCCCACCTGACCGGCGGACTCCACGCCCTCGGCTATGGTCTCTATGTTCTTGGATTTTGCTATCCTGATAACGGCAGAGACTATCTCACGGGACACCTTGTCGTCCTCCAAATACATGATAAAGGAGCGGTCAAGTTTCAGCAACGTGATGGGCAGCTGCTGGATATAGCTAAGCGATGAGTAACCCGTGCCGAAGTCGTCCATGGATATCTTTATCCCAAGCTTTCGCATCTCATTCATCTGGCTTATGGCGACATTTATATCCTTTAGCGCCATGGACTCCGTAAGCTCGATGTCAAGGTATTTGGCATCAAGGCCTGTCTCCTCCAGCACCCCTGTTATGGTGGCTGTGATGTCGGACTGGTAGAAATCAACCGCTGTCAGGTTCACGGATACGGTCATGCGGGGGAAGCCCTTGTCCTGCCACTCCTTGTTCTGTCTGCACGCCTCGTGAAGCACAAAGCGTGACAGCTTGGTTATGAACATGGAGCCCTCCGCAATGGGTATAAACTCCATGGGGGGTACTATGGTGCCATCCGGCTTTATCCAGCGGATCAGTGCCTCCATGCCAATGATATCCCCTGTTCCAAGGTCTATCTTGGGCTGATAGTAGAGGGTGAATTCGTTGTTGTCAAGGGCGGCTATAAGATCCTTTTCGATGTTTGAACGTGTGATCGCTGCCTGATTGAGCCTGCTGTCAAAGCGGCGTATGCCCGATTTGGTGCTGCCTGCCAGAGTAAGGGCGAATTCAGCGTGTTCAAGGGCACGGGTGAAGTCGCTGTTCTGGTCGGAGTGCATGACACAGTAGCCCGCCGAGCAGGTGATGTTCATGTTGTCAAGCCCCAGCTCCGTGACCTTTGCCACCTCCTCCTGTATGGCTGCTATGAGCACGGCGATGTTCTCCACGCCCTGTCCCATGGGGACTATCATGGCAAAGTTGTCCCCGCCGATCCTTGCGATGACGGAATTATTGGGAGCCTGCCGCATGAGGATGAGCGCCACCTGTTTCAGGAGCATATCTCCTGTGCCGTAGCCGCAGGTATCGTTTATTATGTGGAAATCATCCACATCAAGTGCCACTACCCAGTAATTCTTTTCATCAGAGGCACTTTTGAAGATCTCGTTGCCCAGCATCATCAAGCGCTGTCTGTTGTAGACCTGTGTCAGCTCGTCAAAGTATGCCATGCGCTCTATAAGCTCGTCACGGCTCTTGCTCTCGTCGATGTTGATAAGGGCACCGCAGCTGAGGTAGCCCCCCTTGTCATCCTTTGAGTGCTTGAAGCGCATTTCGTACCAGTGATAGTTTCCCTTGCCGTCGGATGCTCTGAACTGCGCCCTTGCGGACTGACCCATCTGAGGGCTCGACACAGCGCTCATAAGCACCCGTGCCAGAGCTTCCTTGTCATCAGGGTGGATCCTTTCCACAATGTCCTTGTTCTCCACATATTCCTCGTCCTCGGGGAAGCCCAGCATACGGCGGAAGCTGTCTGTGACATAGAAGCCGCTCTGCTTGTCAGAGCCTATGACCATGCCTATCTCGGAAAGCTCCACGGACATATGGTACAGCTTTTCGTTGTCCGTAGCCTTTGTGGAGTAGCTCTGGAGCTCCTCCCGCATCCTGTCCTCCTCGGAGATGTTAGCCCCAAGGGAGAGTATCACTGCCTCACTGCCGCTGAATATGCCCACATCGGTGATGACCAGGTGGCTCCACACCGTCTTGACGGAGCCCCCTGTGCGCCCCTGTATGGTGACAGGCTCAAAGTCGCAGCGGATGAACTCCTCCAGCTTTGCAGGGTCGTTGAGATCCATGGTAAATGCCCGTTCGGGAAGTATCTTTTTCAGGGTCTCCATGTCGCTGATGTCGTCCTTGGAATAGTGGGTGGAGTTTTCAAAGGCATCATTTACCATGATCACCCTGTATGAGGTATCCCACAGTATGGCAAGTGTGTTTACACGGCTGACTATGGACTGTATCTTGATCGCTGCATTATTGCGCCGCACCATGCGTGTGTAGAAGGCATCCATGACTATGGTGACCACCATGGTCAGAGCCATGAGCGCCGCAAAATAGATAGTGCGCAGAGTGGTGTTCTCTATCAGGGAGATAAGGGCGAAAAATACGCAGGCAAGGGCTATGACGGCGATATGAGCTGCCAGCAGCGCCGCAGACAGCAGCAGAAAAGAGTCAGACTCTTTGTTCTTGTTATTTTTCATATCTGCCACCGCCTTTCCTTAAATGTTGAAACCGATCGTCACAAAAGACAATTACCCATTGTTACTTTACATTCTATCATTTTTTTACAGATTTGTCAATGCATTGTAAATTTACTTCGGGAAAATTTGGCAGATTTACTAATTTGTACAGCCAGTCTTGTTGCCTTTCGCCCATCAGAAGTCAGAAAAAAGGATGAGGAGCGTATTCTCCCCATCCCTCATGATCTGATTATACAACTAAGAGCCCTCAACGCTCTGTGTCCTGAACCAGAAGGTGCTGCCTGTGCCGACCTCGGAGCGCACCCCGAACTCAAAGCCGTGGAGTATGAGTATCTGCTTTACTATGGAAAGGCCCAGGCCTGTGCCTATGACCTCCCGCTTGGACTTTTCCGCACGGTAGTAGCGGTCGAAGATGAGGGGCATCAGCTCCTTGCTTATGCCCTCCCCCGTGTCCGTGACAGCTACCTCTATGTCCCCGCCCTGTCTCACAGCGGTCACATATATGGTCTTTTCCTCCCCGGAGTAGTTGACTGCGTTGTTGATAAGGTTGTAAAGCACCTGCTCCAGCTTTATCTCATCCGCCCTTATGTACATACCCTCCGGCACGCTCACAATAAAGGTATACCCTTTCTGCTCAGCAAGGATGGTGTAGCGGGTCATGATGGACTCTATGCATCCGTGGAGGTCTATGACCCCGAGATTTAACTCCCCTGTGCCGTTCTCCAGCTTGGTAAGGTCGAGAATGTCGTTTACCAGAGCCGCAAGGCGGTCGGATTCGTCGATTATGACATCAAGGTGCTGCGCCCGCTTCACCGGGTCGTCCCCGGAGAGATCCCGTATCATCTCCGCATATGCCTTCACCATGGTAAGGGGGGTGCGCAGGTCGTGGGATATGTTTGCCATAAGATCCCGGCGCATACCGTCCACCTTGCTTATCTCGTGGGAGGCAAAGTTCAGAGTGTCTGCAAGCTGCTCCGTTTCGGTATAGCCGCTGCCGTTGAACTCCACGTTGTAGTCCCCCTGCCCCAGCTTTCTGGCGGAGCGTGTTATGCGCACTATGGGGCGGCTGATAAGGTTGGAGAGGAATATGGATATGCCGAAGCCCAGTATGAGCATGGCGGCACTTATCTGCATCATCTGGGAGCGGATAAGGGACACGGTGGCTGCCACAGGCTCCACCGTGGTGTTTATGAACACATACATGGGATATTCCACGTCCCCCACCTTGCGGACAAGCAGTATGGTATCCTGATCTATGGTCTCATTCTTCATCTCGGTGTAATACTGCCCGTCTGCTGCGCTGTCCGCAAGGGTGCGGTACCCTGCCAGCTCCGAGGCACCACTGCCGTGGATATAGCAGTTGCCCCCGAGCGCATCATAGGAATACAGGGTTATTCCGTAGGAGTCCTGGAGTATTATGCACAGGTCGTTATCCCGCCCGAGAGCGTCAATGGTGCGCCCCGAAAGGCCGCCTCCGTAGAGCGCCGTCACGATGTGCTCCCCCACCGAGCGCACGGTGTTCTCCTTCTGGGTGCGGTAGTTGGCGGTAAAGGTGGCAGTAAAGGTTATCCATATGAGCACCAGTATGGCAACTATGAATATGGCAAAGTATATCCACACCGTAAAGCGGACACTGCGCAGGCTCTTTTTTATATTCTGCAAGCCCGCCTGCTTTTCAGCCCTTTTCTTCATGCCTATTTACCTGCATCGAACTTGTAGCCCATGCCTCTCAGGGTGACTATGAACTTGCGGTATTCCCCCAGGGAGTTGCGCAGCATTTTTATGTGGGTGTCCACAGTGCGGTCATCCCCGAAGAAGTCATAGCCCCACACCTCTTCAAGGAGCTTTTCCCTTGAAAGGGCAATGCCCTTGTTGCGAACCATGTAGAAGAGCAGATCGTATTCCTTGGGGGTGAGCTGTGCGGCTGTGCCGTCCACATAGACCTCCCTGCCGCTCATGTTGATCTCAAGCCCCTCAAAGGTCATGACCTCCTTGGCACCTGCCGCCTCGGCAGGCTGCGAGCGCTTTAGCACCACACGCACCCTTGCCAGCAGCTCCTTGGGGGAGAAGGGCTTGGTCACGTAGTCCTCCACTCCCAGCTCAAAGCCGAAGAGCTTGTCGTATTCCTCGCTGCGGGCAGACAGCATGATAACGGGTATCTGCTTTGCCTTGTGTATCTCCTTCACCGCTGAAAAGCCGTCAAGCTTTGGCATCATGATATCCATGATGATAAGGTCAAAGTCCTCCTTGCGGCACATCTCCACCGCCTGCATACCGTCCTCGGCCTCGGCGGTCTCGTACCCCTCAAAGCGGGCGTATTCATTGATAACATTGCGGATATTCTTTTCATCATCTACTATGAGTATCTTCTTTGCCTGTTCCATATCATCATTCCTTTCCTTATAGATGCAAGATAATAGAAGCAAGAAGCAAGATAAGCTGACAACTCACAGACATCTTGCCCTCCTCAACTGTTAGGTAAGGATCTATGCGGAGAGGGGCTATACTGTGACGATGACTTGCTCACTTATCGTACTCTTTCCCTGCAAAAGCAGCCGCTATAGCAGGCTCCCTCATCCACTCTGCGGGTTCCACAGGAGGGGCAGCAAAGAGAAACCAAGGCAAACCAATCTTTGTCACGCCCTCTGACCTCTAATCGCTGACCTCTAACCTCTATCTGTCACGCCTGCTCTGCTGCTGCAAGGCACAGGCGGTACACAGGCGCCATGTCAATAAAGCAGCTGCCCACAATATCCGCCAGCTCCTCGGAGAACATCACAGCAGGGTCGGTCACATAAACATTTGCGCCGCAGGTCCTGCGGTTAAGCCATTCCTTCTGCTTTTCGGAGGCTTCGGGGAAACGGTCCCGCTTGTATTTGTCCCCGTACAGGATGATCTCCGGATGTGTGTCGATGCACTCCTGGGCGGCATTGTACAAAGGCGAGCCCGCCTTTACCATGCCCCTGAGCTTTTCCATAGCCCCGTCCGGGGGTACATAAAAACCGCAGCCGTATTCCACGCCTGCCGGTGAGATGTCAAAATAAAAGGCGGGGAGAGACTTGTACAGATCCTTTACCGCACTGAAGGATACCCACATATTCTCCCGGAATATCCCCTTGTGTGCGGCAAAGCGGGCATCACGGTAGATGCGGGAGATATGCACCACTTCAAGGCGGCTGTCTATCTGCATCACATATTCGCAGAGCTTTGCGGAAAGCGCCTTCATGGGCTTGTCCACCAGCTCCTCATATCTGCCCTTGTTCTCCCGGAACCAGTCTCTGCTGTTGTTGAGCATATTTTCCGTCAGAAAATCAAGTCCCTCGGGGGAGAAAGCCATATCATCACTGCCCTTTATATATCAGTTCTTTGTCACAAGCGCCACTGCATGGGCGGCTATGCCGTCACTTCTGCCGGTAAAGCCAAGACCCTCCTCGGTGGTGGCTTTGATGCTCACCCTGTCAATGTCTATCCTGCAGGCGGCGGCAATGTTTTCACGCATACCGTGGATAAAGGGGGCAAGCTTGGGCTTCTGGCATACGATGGTGGCATCTATGTTGCCGATGGCATAGCCCTTTTCCCCTATTATCTCCCGTACCTTTTCCAGAAGGTCGATGCTGTCCGCACCCTTGTATTTTTCGTCGCTGTCGGGGAAGTGCTGACCTATGTCCCCAAGGGCGCACGCCCCAAGAAGGGCATCCATTATGGCATGGGTCAGCACATCCGCATCGGAATGGCCGAAAAGCCCGAAGGGGAAGGGTATCTCCTTCCCCCCCAGGATAAGGGGTCTGCCTGCTATCAGCTTATGCACGTCATAACCGTGGCCTACTCTAATATCCATATCAGATCTCCTGCATCTTTTTAAGGAATGCCCTTGTGCGTTCGTTGGAGGGGTTGTCTATGACATCCTTTGGTGCCCCCTGCTCCACGATAACGCCCCCGTCCATGAATATGACCCTGTCAGACACTGCACGGGCAAAGTCTATCTCATGGGTGACTATCACCATAGTCATCTTCTCTGCGGCAAGGCCTTTAAGGAGCTTCAGTATCTCTGCGGTAAGCTCCGGGTCAAGTGCGGAGGTGGGCTCGTCAAAGAAGAGTATCTGAGGCTCCATGCACAAAGCACGGGCTATGGCAACACGCTGCTGCTGCCCTCCGGAGAGCTGCGATGGATAGTGCCCCGCACGGTCGGTCATGCCGATCCTTTCAAGCAGGTGCTCCGCCCTTTTCACCGCCTCCTCACGGGATACCCCCTGTACGTGTATTGGGGCATCCGTCAGGTTCTGCATCACCGTGTAATGGGGGAAAAGGTTGAAGTTCTGGAACACCAGACCGAAATAGCTCTTTATCTTTTTAAGCTCTTTGCCCTTTGCGTAGACGGCTCTTGCTGTGCCTGAGGGGTCGGTGTGGGTCGTGGCTGCCTTTTCCCCAAGGTAGGATATCTCTCCGCTGTCTATGGTCTCAAGCATGGCAAGGCACCGCAGGAAGGTGGTCTTCCCGGAGCCGGAGGGACCTAGGATGGAGATGACCTCCCCCTTTTCCACGTTCATGCTCACATCCTTGAGTATCTGCACATCACCGAAGGATTTTTTTATGTTTCTGGTTTCAAGTAAGATCATTATGTTCCCTTTCAGATCGTCCCCGACGGGACTGTCAGCACCTTATTTGAAGTAGTTCATTCTCTTTTCTATCCTGGACATCACCAGTGCCACAAGGGCATTGAAGATGTAGTAGAACAGGCCTGCCACAAAAAGGGGCATGATAGTGGTCTGTGCCGCTGCCACCCGCTTTGCGGCGTTGAACATCTCGGTATAGGACACCGCAAAGGCAAGGGATGTATCCTTTACAAGGGTGATTATCTCGTTTGTGGCGGCAGGAAGGATGTTTTTGACCATCTGGGGGAAGATTATGCGGAAGAAGGTCTGTGTCTTTGTGTAGCCCAGTATCTGTGCAGCCTCATGCTGTCCCGGGCTTACTGCCTGTATGCCTGCACGGTATATCTCTGCAAAGTAGGCGGCATAGTTGAGGGAGAAGCCGATTATCACCGCTATAAAGCGATAGGATGAGGGCGTCTTTATGCCGAAGATATAGTAGGGGCCGAAGAACACCACCAGCAGCTGCAGCATGAGAGGAGTACCCCTCACTACCGAGATGTACAGCTTTATCAGCCACCGCAGGGGGCGTATCCTCGACATTCTCCCGAAGGCGATGATAAGCCCTAAGGGGAGGGAAAATACAAGCGTGAGGAAGAATATGCTGCAGGAAGCCAGCAGCCCCTTTAAAAGCTGTGATGCTATGAACCCAAGGTTTGACAGGGAATACTTGCTGCCGCTCTTTTCCGGAGCGGGGGCTGCTTCTGTGCCGGCGGCTGCTCTCTCGATGCACACGCTGTCGGTCAGGCCCCATTTTTCGGCTATTGTCCCGAAGGTGCCGTCATCAGCCATGTCAAAGAGGGTGTTCTGCACTGTGTCACGCAGGGCGGTGTTGCCTTTGAGAAAGCCCACGCCGTATTTCTCGGAGGATATAGGCTCTTCGAGAATGATAAAGCCATCCCGGCTCTCCACCTCGTAGTTTGCCACGCCGTAGTCCAGTATGACCGCATCCACAGCACCTGTGTCAAGGTTTAAGAATGCGCTGTTGTAGTCTCCCACCTGGGAAAGCTCCGCAAAGGAGGCGCACAGCGCCTTGTTCTCATCCGTTGCATCCTCCCCCGTAAGGGCGGCAAGGGCTGAGGAATCCGCCTGCACGCAGACAGTCTTCCCTGCAAGGTCCAAGGCTTCGGATATTCCCGAATCCTCCTTCACCACTATTACCTGTGAGTTGTCTATATAGGGCACCGACCAGGTGTAGGCATCCTCTCTGCCGTCTATGGTGAAGCCGTTCCAGATACAGTCGATCGCCCCTGTGGAAAGCTCCATGTCCTTGGAGTCCCAGTCTATGGGCTGCTTTACCAGCTCCCAGCCGTTTCTCTTGCACACCTCTTGTGCCAGATCAAGGTCAAAGCCCACATACTCCCCGCTTTCGTCCTGATAGCCGTAGGGGGGAAACTCTGCATCAAAGCCCACGGTGAAGGTGTCCATATCAACAAATGACTGGGCACGGTAGTACTGGGATATGCACACGCTGTCGGACAAGTCCCATTTTTCGGCTATTGTCCCGAAGGTGCCGTCATCAGCCATGTCAAAGAGGGTGTTCTGCACTGTATCACGAAGGGCGGTGTTGCCTTTGAGAAAGCCCACGCCGTATTTCTCCGAGGATATAGGCTCTTCGAGAATGATAAAGCCGCTGCGGCTGGCCACCTCGTAGTTTGCCACGCCGTAGTCCAGTATGACCGCATCCACAGCGCCTGTATCAAGGTTTAAGAATGCGCTGTTGTAGTCCCCCACCTGGGAAAGCTCCGCAAAGGAGGCACACAGCGCCTTGTTCTCATCCGTTGCATCCTCCCCCGTAAGGGCGGCAAGGGCTGAGGAATCCGCCTGTACGCAGACAGTCTTCCCTGCAAGGTCCAAGGCTTCGGATATTCCCGAATCCTCCTTCACTACTATTACCTGTGAGTTGTCGATATAGGGCACCGACCAGGTGTAGGCATCCTCTCTGCCGTCTATGGTAAAGCCGTTCCAGATGCAGTCGATCGCCCCTGTGGAAAGCTCCATATCCTTGGAGTCCCAGTCTATGGGCTGCTTTACCAGCTCCCAGCCGTTTCTCTTGCACACCTCTTGTGCCAGGTCAAGGTCAAAGCCCACGTACTCCCCGCTTTCGTCCTGATAGCCGTAGGGGGGGAACTCTGCATCAAAGCCCACGGTGAAGGTGCGCTCCTCGGCGGATACGGGCATACTGATCCCGGAGAGCATCATCACAGCGGCAGCAAAGGCAAAAAATCTATGGTTACTCTTCATCTTTATCTCCACTGCGGCTTACTTTTCCAGGGATGCCTTTATAAAGTCGGCAAACAGCTTATGGGGCTTGTTGGGACGGGATTTGAACTCAGGGTGGAACTGCACGCCCACAAACCAGGGGTGTACCTCACGGGGCAGCTCAACTATCTCGATAAGGCGCTCATCAGGAGATATGCCCGCAAATACGAGCCCCTTTTCAGCCATTTCCCTGCGGTAGGCATTGTTGTATTCAAAGCGGTGGCGGTGGCGCTCGTAGATGAGCTCCTCCCCGTATATCTCACGGCAGCGGGAGCCGTCAGCCAGCTTGCAGGGGTAGAGTCCCAGGCGCATGGTGCCCCCCTTGTCGGTGACATTCTTCTGATCCTCCATAATGTCTATGACAGGATAGGGGGTCTTTGAATCTGCGGAGTCGAACTCGGTGGAATTGGCGCCGGCATAGCCCATTACATTGCGGGCAAATTCCACTACGGTCATCTGCATACCAAGGCATATGCCGAACATGGGCACCTTGTTCTCCCTTGCATAGCGGATAGCCGATACCATGCCCTCTATGCCCCTGTCCCCGAAGCCGCCGGGAACGATGATGCCGTCGCAGTTTTTCAGGATCTCCGCCGCATTGCTGTCATTGAGGGGTTCTGAATCTATCCATTCGATGTCCACCACCGCATCATTTACTATACCGCCGTGGCGCAGAGCCTCCGCAACGGAGAGATATGCGTCGTGAAGCTCCACATACTTGCCCACAAGGCCGATGGTCACCTTCTTGGATGCATTCGCCTGGCGCTCCACCATAGCCGTCCACTCGGTGAGATCCGGCTTTCTGTCCTCAAGCCCAAGGTGGAAGCACACCTCACGGGCCAGTCCCTCCTTTTCAAGCCACAGGGGCACCTCGTACAGGCTGGGGGCGGTGAGGTTCTGTATAACGTCCTCCTTGCGGATGTTGCAGAAAAGGGCGATCTTCCTCCGCATATCGTCGGGGATCTCCTTTTCACTGCGGCACACGATGATGTCGGGCTGTATGCCCATGGCAAGCAGATCCTTTGTGGAGTGCTGTGTAGGCTTTGATTTCAGCTCCTCGGAGCCTGCGATATAGGGCACAAGGGTAACGTGGATGTAGGTCACATTCTGCCTGCCCACCTCTGTGCCCACCTGACGGATAGCCTCAAGGAAGGGGGTGGACTCGATATCGCCCACGGTGCCGCCTATCTCGGTGATGACCACATCCGTGTTGGTCTCCTTTGCCACACGGTATACCTTGTCCTTTATCTCGTTGGTGATGTGGGGTATTACCTGTACGGTGCCGCCCAAGTAGTCGCCTCTGCGCTCCTTGTTGAGCACGGTCCAGTATACCTTGCCCGTGGTGACGTTGGAGTTTACGGACAGGTTCTCGTCCACGAACCTTTCGTAGTGCCCCAGATCCAGATCCGTTTCAGCCCCGTCATCGGTGACAAACACCTCGCCGTGCTGATAGGGCGACATGGTGCCGGGATCCACATTGATGTACGGGTCAAATTTCTGCAGGGTGACCTTGTATCCCCTCTGCTTTAAAAGACGTCCCAAGGATGCGGCAGTGATGCCCTTGCCAAGGCCTGATACAACGCCGCCTGTTACAAATACATATTTAGTAGCCATATTTACCCCCTGTTAGTTCGCTGTACCCCCGGAACAGGCACTTGCGGCACTATGTTCCCGACGGCGTACATGGCAAATAAACACATTTAGAATATTATACCACATCACGATTATAAATGCAAGGGGTGAAAAAGAGTTTTTTCCGCACACCCCCGAAGCAGCAGGCTGACCCTCGGCTCATGCCGTTTATGGTTGTCATCATCCGGGGCTTTGCATACCGCTCCCCGGTGAGCTGCCGTGATTGATTTTGTAAAATTTGATTTTGTGGTTATCCTCCTCCCCCCTTGACAAAAACGCTTTAATATATTAAAATAATGGTGACAAATCATAAGGGAGGGTCATTATGCACGAACTGAGAAGATCCGGCGAGGACTACCTTGAAAGCATACTTATCATACACAACAGGAGCGGGGAAGTGCGCTCCATCGACATTTCCCGTGAGATGCAGGTATCAAAGCCCAGTGTGAGCCGTGCCGTGGGTCTGCTTAAGGAGGGCGGCTTCATCAACATCGACGATTCCGGCTACATCACCCTTACACAGGCGGGGCGCATAGTGGCAGAGAGCATATACGAAAAGCACGTTGTGCTGACCGACTGGCTGAAAAACCTGGGCGTGGACGGCGACCTTGCCGCAGAGGATGCCTGCAAGCTGGAGCACGACATCAGCTCCGAATCCTTCAACAAGCTCAAGCGCCACATCGAAAAATGCAGGGAATGTGAGGACAAGAGTTGTCTGCCCGGATAGAAGTTAGAGGTTAGAGGCAAGAGGCAAGAAAGAGTGACGGGGAATGGCTTGCTGCTGCCCTCTGCTGTGTTTCGCAAAAGCGCTGCTTTTGCGATGATGTGACGATGACCATATGGCTGCCCTTAAACGCTGCGCTTTTGTGTGGAAAGAGGGTGCAAGCCGCATGGTCATCATCACATGATCTTGCTTCTTGCATCTTGTTTCTTGCTTCTAATACAACACCCCCCCTGCCGAAGATCCGGTCAGGGGGGCTGCTGTATAGGGGGGAAGGAGAAAGTGTATGAAAACTCTGTAAAGAGACACAAGCGTGTTTGTTTATACTACTTCTTGATGTACTCAGATACGTCTATTACTTCGCTGGCAGTGCCGCCCATTGCCATGGTGATGTCAAGGGCTGCTCCCTTGGAGGCGTAGCAAAGGCCGGTCCTTGTGCTGCACCATCTGTGGTTCTCGTCGGGAACGTATGTGGTATCTTGGTTCATCAGCTCCCATGCGTTGTATATCTCTGCCTCGGCATAGGGCTGGTCGTTGTAGGCATCTTCCTCGTCAATGTAATATCTTCCTGTATGCTCACAGTACCAGCAGTAGACTCCCGTAAGTCTGTCGGAACTCTTTATCGGGGGCTTTTCGGGACTCTTTATCGGGGGCTTTACGGCTGTCTCAGCTGCTGTCTGGTGCATGGAGGAAAGGGTGGGCAGCTCCTTCTCACAGGCAGGGGCATCACTTGCCGCCATAACGCCTGCACCGCACAGGGACATTATCATTAAAGCTACTGTCATTGCTCTTAATTTCATCTTTGTCATATATCTGCTCCTTTCAATTCAAAGGTTTTTCTCTCTTTGATGTATCAATTATATCATACCGACCATAACAACACCCTAACAAAAACTCAGGGTTTTCAAAAATTTTTTCAGAAGCTCTCGCCGCACAGGAAGGTCACGCCGTCCCCTGCTGCATTGGCAGCAGCTTCGGTAGCGTAATACTTCCCGGAGGCGGTGTTGAACCAGGGGTGAGCTTCGTCGGCACTGTCGGTGCAGTAGTTCTCATAGGCAAGGGTCACCATGCCCTCATCACCGCCGGAGGCGGCAGCGGCATCCGCCTTTGTCATGTAGAAGCGGCCTGTGGAAAGGTTCTTCCAGGGGTAGACAACGCTTGCCCCGGAGGAGGTGGTCACCTGTACACCGGCAAGGCTTACATCGTCCCTGCTGCCTCCCGCAGCCTCGGCTGCGGCAATGGCATCCTCCTCACAGGTGAAGTACTTGCCCACCCTTTCGCAGAACCAGGGATATGCGGAGGAGGGTTCATAGGCGCAGTCTGTATTTGCCATGACCCAGGCATCGCACACGGCGGCGTTCTCATCCCCTGCATCTGCAAGGGCATCCTCCGGGCAGGTATAGTAGCTGTCCGTATTGGCGCAGTAAAACCTGTATGCGGCGGAAAGGGAATCGGATGTATCTATATCATCGGTAAATACGACGATCTCTGCCTTCACGGGCTTTTCACGGAGGACTGCCGTCTCATGCTTTATCCCGATGAGCCCCATATTGGAAAGGATAACGGTAATTACTACCGCTCCTAAAACCACACCTATAATAACCTTTGTAAATGCATCGAATTTCATGTTTGTTGCCCCCTTTGATTATGAGTATACCACATCCACTATAACAAGATACTAACAAAAAGAGGGGCTTTTTTTCATCCGGGGCAAAAAAAATGCAGACCCTTTGAAAGGATCTGCATTTCTGTTATATCTAAGTGTTTCTATGCCTCTCCTGCCACATCTGCTGTGGTGAGGGATGCCGCATCTATAAGATCTGCGGGGGACAGCTCTATCTGGCAGCCCACCTTCCCTGCGCTTACACATATAGTGTCATACAGAATGGCAGTCTCGTGGA
Organism: Ruminococcus sp. UBA4240; assembly: GCA_002395525.1. Taxonomy (GTDB): domain Bacteria; phylum Bacillota; class Clostridia; order Oscillospirales; family Ruminococcaceae; genus Huintestinicola. The sequence goes on along the minus strand of DGXE01000024.1, from coordinate 66,866 downwards.
TAAATGTCCTGAAGGCTTTTTTCATGCCTATGGGGGAGCAGCCCCCGTGGACATAGCCTGTAAGGGGCAGCAGCTCCTTCTGCTTTATCATCTCTACGGACTTCTCCCCGGCGGCTCTGGCGGCTTTTTTAAGGTCAAGCCCTGCGTTCACGGGGACAGCGAACACATAGTATGCCCCTGTCTTCCCCCTTGTAACAAGGGTCTTGAACACCTGCTCCGGAGCCTCCCCCAGTATAGCCGCAATATCCTCCCCGGTAAGGGTGGGATCGGCGGTGTAGCTGTGGGGGGTGTAGCTTATCTTCTTTGCGTCTAAGATACGCATTACATTGGTCTTTTCTTCTTTTTTCATTCAGATCATCTTCGATGTTATGGGAAAATCAAAATAGGTATCGGGATAGGGCTCATCTGCCAGGGTGAAGTGCCACCACTCGCAGTCTATGGGGAGAAAGCCGTTTCTCAGCATGGCATTCCTGAGGATAAGGCGGTTTTCGTACTGCTCCTCGGTAATGCCTTTGAAATCCGGGTGTGAAATCTCCCCGAAATAGTCAAAGGGTGCGCCCATATCCACCTCTCTGCCGCTTGCCATGTCAAGCAAGGTGAGATCCACCGTGCTGCCCCTGCTGTGGGAGGACTTGCCTGCGATGTACCCCTTTGCAAAAAGCTCCTGCTTTTCAAGCCCGGGGTAGAAATAGGGTTTCATCCGCAGATCCATATCCTCGATGCCCCACATGACAAAGTGCTCCACAGCCCTTGCGGGGCGGTAGGCATCAAACACCTTGATGCGGTAGCCCTTCACATTCAGCTCATCCGCCGCCCTGCGCAGAGCCCTCGCCCCCTGTGCGGTCATAAGGGCAACCGGCTCCTCATAGCCGTTTATCCTGTCCCCCACGAAGTTGTAGGTGGAGAAGTAGCGTATCTCCTGTATCATGCCGGGCACATAGTCCGACAGCAGCACAAACCCGGAAGGGTCCATAATATCCTTTTTCATTGCAAGACCTGTCTGCCTTTCCTCAGCTGCCCAGATTGATATAGGATATAGCCTGTGTTGCAGCCACCGCCCCGTCGGCGGCAGCGGTGACAAGCTGTCTTACCGCCTTGCTGCGGTTGTCCCCGGCGGCAAATATGCCGGGCACGGGGGTGGTGCAGTCCTCTCCGGCTGCCACATATCCGCCCTCGTCAAGGGGGATGAGCTGTGCAAATTCCCTGTTGTTGGGTATCCTGCCCACAGCCACGAACAGGCCGCTTACCTGTATCACCTGCACATTGCCCTCATTGTCGGTGACCTCGATGCCTTCAAGGCGGGGGTCTCCCACAAGAGCCGTCACCCTGCTGCACAGCACGAAATGCACGTTCTCACGGGCAGAAAGGCTGTCGACCGTGGCCTGCTCCCCTCTGAAGGTATCCCTGCGGTGGATAAGGTACACATCGCTTGCAATATCCGCAAGGTAAAGGGCATCTTCAAGGGCTGTGTTGCCGCCGCCTACCACGGCTACCCTCTTGCCCCTGTAAAAGCCGCCGTCGCAGGTGGCACAATAGGATATGCCCTTTCCCACAAGGGCATCCTCCCGCTCTACGCCCAGCTTTCTGTTTTCCGACCCGGTGGCGATGATGACCGCCTTTGCCTCGTATGTGCCGTTAGGGGTGGTGACGGCCTTCACAGCGCCTTTATCTTCAAGGGCGGTGACCTTTTCAAAGCGTATCTCGGCACCTAAGGCCGAGCACTGCTCAAAGAGCTTTGTGGCATAGTCAAAGCCCGATATCCCCGCAATTGCGGGATAGTTCTCTATCTCCGGGGTATTGATTATCTGTCCGCCGTAGCTCATGCCCTCAAACACGATCACAGTCTTTGCGGCTCTGCGGGCATATATGGCGGCGGTCATACCCGCCGTTCCTGCTCCAATAATAATGATATCGGTCATACAAAACCCCCCTTATAATGAAGTATAAGGCAGAATGTAGAATGGGTTGCCTGTTTTTGCGTTTGGCGGCTGTTGTACACTACACCACCCAAAGAGGAAGTCAAGCCCCGTCGGAACGTTTCATTATGCATTGCATTATGCATTGTACATTCACAGGATACGGATGGAATCTCAGGTAGTCTGCGGAGATAAGGTGCAGGTTCATGCCCTCCTTTTCCCCGATGACCGCACGGTTGTGGGTCATTTTCCCGTGAAGGTGCCCGTAGTACACATCCTTTATCTGATAGCGCTTTAGCACCTCTATTATGCTGTCGTTTCTCTCCTGTGCATAGTAGGGGGGGTAGTGGAGAAATACCACCGGGTAAAGCCCCTTTTCCAGAGCCGCCTTTACAGACATTTCAAGGCGGCCCGCCTCACGGGCTATTATCTTTGCATCCGCAGGCTCCGAGCTGTCATTTATCCAGCCCCTTGTGCCGCATATCCCGATCCCCTCATACTCATAGCAGTTGTTGTGGAGTATGTGCAGGCTGTCAAAGCCGCATTCGTCTATAAAGCGCTCCATCTTCGCAAGGGTGTTCCACCAGTAGTCGTGGTTGCCCTTTGAGATTATCTTCCGCCCGGGGAGGGCGTGGAGGAAGGCAAGGTCAGCCTTTGCCTCCTCAAAGCTCATGCCCCAGGAGATGTCCCCGGGGAGAACTATGGTATCCTCCGGCTTTACCACATCAAGCCAGTTGGTTCTTATGCGCTCAACGTAGTTTTCCCACCCGGGGAATTTTTCCATGGACTTGTCCACAGACAGTGATAAATGCGTATCCGCCATGACCCAAAGGGACATATCCTGCTCCTTTATGCGGCTGTCGCCTATGATTATACTTCCTTCAGCACGAATTCCTTCATATCAGCCCTGTCGATCGCGCCTGTAAAGCGTATCTTCTTGGTTCTGAGCGCCGCAAGGGATGCGGGTATCTCATAGCCTGAAAGGGCGTTTATGCGATCCACCTTCTCAAACTCGTCCTCCGGTGCCTTGCCCTCAAGGGCTTCAAGGACTGCTGTGCCGAACTTGTAGGGAGAGGCAGTGGAGGCAATGACAGTGCGTGTCTTGTCCCCGGTGGCCTTCCTGTAATCCTCATACACAGCCACAGCAACGGCGGTGTGGGTGTCGAGGGTGTAGGAATACTTGTCGTATATCTCCTTGATGGTGGCTTTTGTGCGCTCATCGTCACAGCAGCCGGCGGCAAAGTCTGCCGAAAGTTGTGCCTTTACAGCCTCGTCAACCTCGTATCTGCCTTCCTTTGACAGTTTGCCGAACCACTCACGGATCTTCGCATCATCTCCGGTCATTATATATAGCAGTCTTTCCAGGTTGGAGGAGATGAGTATGTCCATGGAAGGGGAGATAGTGGTGACAAATGTCCTGTTGCGGTCATATACGCCTGTGGTGAGGAAATCTGTCAGCACGTTGTTGGCATTTGAGGCGCATATGAGCTTGTTTACAGGCAGACCCATGCGCTTTGCATAGTATGCCGCAAGGATATTGCCGAAGTTGCCTGTGGGCACGGTGATGTTTATAGGCTCCCCTGCCTTTATCTCACCGTTCTTTACCAGCTCGGAGTAGCAGGAGATGTAGTAGATTATCTGGGGAGCAAGTCTGCCCCAGTTGATGGAGTTGGCGGAGGAGAACATCATTCCCCTCTCCGCAAGCTGCGCCTTGATGTCCTCGTCGGTGAATATGGCCTTTACACCGTTCTGGCAGTCGTCAAAGTTGCCCTTTACCGCACATACGCACACATTGTCACCGTCCTGTGTGGTCATCTGCTTCTTCTGCATGGCAGATACGCCGTCCTCGGGGTAGAACACCATGATGGAAGTGCCCTCCACATCGGCAAAGCCCTCAAGCGCCGCCTTGCCCGTGTCACCGGAGGTGGCAACGAGTATGACAACCTTCTTGTCAACATTTATCTTTTTAAGGGATGTGGTGAGCAGATAGGGGAGTATCTGCAGCGCCATATCCTTGAATGCGCAGGTAGGACCGTGCCACAGCTCCAGAACATATGTGCCGTCAAAGAGATGGGATATCTCCGTTATGGACGCAGTCGCAAAGGCCTTGTCGTTGTAGGCGCTCTCAGTGCAGTAGCGCAGCTCTGCTGCGGTAAAGTCGGTGAGATATTTGGAGAATATGGCGGCAGCCCTTTCAGGATAGGTCATATCCGCATAGGATACTATCTCATCCATGGAAAGGGAGGGTATCTCAACAGGGACAAAAAGCCCGCCCTCGTCGGAGATGCCCTTGACTATGGCCTGTGCTGAGTCTATTCTGAGGGAGCTGTCCCTTGTGCTTGTATAATACATTTTACCACCTCATAACATCTTTGGCTGTCCGCCCCGGTAAAGCTGCCGTTCACGGACAGCGTGTCTAATTATACCATTAAATAAGCAAATAGTCAATAGCTTCGGGAATTTTTGGGCTAAACGACAAAAGCCCCCATCATGTGATGGGGGCAGATAGTCATGTGTTCAGCTTACTTTCTCTTGGAAAGAGCCATAGCGCCTGCAGCAGCTATCATAACAACTGCAACGGCAGCAGCGGATGCATTGCCGGTCTTGGGAGCTGTGGTATCTGCAACAGCGGCGGGAGCAGCTTCCTCAGCGGCAGGAGCCTCTTCAACAACAGCTTCCTCAGCGGGAGCAGCCTCTTCAACTACCTCTTCCTCAACAACTTCCTCAACAGCCTCCTCAGCGGGAGCCTCCTCAGCAGCAGCGCCTACAGCCTCGAGAACGTTGCCGTCCTTGTCAAGCAGGTCGCAGTCATCAACGCTGAAATCGCCCCACCAGTTCTGGAGGAAGAAGTTGGCGTACTCATCGTCAGCCTTGAATGCAGGGGAATCTGACATGAACTCAATGGTAGAGCCGTCAGAGGTGATAGCCTTGCCTGCACCGTCATTGCCCCACTCGTGAGCCTCCCAGTTGTTGGCGGTGGCATTGATGCCGATAGCGCCGCCGTAGCCCTGTGAAGGATCATTTACGGTGATATAGAATCTGCAGCCGTAAACCTCGGTAACATCAACGCCGGAATCCTTGCACCATGCGGCGATGGAATCATCTGAGCTGTTTACGGTCATGAAGTAGTCCTTGCCGGCGGTCCTCTCTTCAATGTACTTGCTGTTGCCCTGAGCGCTTACGCCGGTGGTAAGAAGTGATACGGCCAGAGCGGCTGCAGCCAGTCCTGCAAACTTATCGAATTTCATTGTGATAACCTCCTTGAATATAAGCCCTTATGACACAAGAGCCCTATCTTTGTATGAATATTATATCACCCATATTTGCTATTTGCAAGTCATTTCTTGCACTTTTGTCTGTTTTGCAGACAGCCGGAGCTTTCCACCAGTGTACTTTCACCTTGTAAAGCGTTATACAGCGCCGTTTTCCCTGTTCCCTTTCCGTTGAGAAAAAGGTGCACAAATTGCAGGTGTTCCCCTTCGTTTGTGCACAATAAACAAATCCGCCCTCCCCGTGGGGGAAGGCGGAAAGCAGTGAATTACTTTATGACTATGAGATAATAGCCGCCCTTTGATGCGGAGAAGGTCACATGACCTGTGGAGGAAACAGATGTGGTGGAGTTGCTGTACAGCTTGCGTGTTACGGTGCTGTAGCGGTAAACTACTACTCTCCTGCCTGCACGGGACTTGTTCAGCTTTACGGTTATCTTGCCCGTAAAGCCAAAGGATGTATCAGGGCTGCCTGCAAGCACCTGTGCTGTGCCCACCGAGCCGTAGGATACCTTGCGTACAGCGCTCGAAGGTATGGCCTTTGTGGAGGCGGAGTAAACGTCAACAGTCCTTGCTGTGCCAACATTCCTGCCGTTTACTGTCCATCTTATGCCGTTTGAAAGTATGAACACGGCGGTGATGTTGCGTCCCTTCATTGCGGAGAATACACTGGAGGGAACGGATGTTGCCCCGTTCATGCGCACATATATGGTGCCCGTATGTCCTCTCAGGTAGGATGCTACCTTTGTCCAGCCGTTGTAGCTCTTGAGGCCGTTGATATAGGGCGTGCCGGAGGATACGGAGGTGGTTGTGCGTGTGGTCGTTGAGGATGTGCCTGAGCTGTATGCCATGCTTACATAGGAAGGATTGCCGTTGGATACGGAAAGGGCATCATCATAGGTCTTGTAGTAGCGCCTTGTAACGCTGCTGTACCAGGGATAGGTCTTGCTTACACTGTTGGAGTATGCCACATTGCTGTATGCGTAGGAAACATAGCCTGCGTTGCCGTTTGAAGCGTTGATGGCATCGTTCTGGGTCTTGTAGTACTTCTTCGTGTAGGATGAGTACCAGGGATAGGTCTGGCTCACGGAATTGGATGTGGCAAAATACTTCTGTGAAACTGCGGATTCCCTGCCGCCGGAGGCGTTGAGGGCATCCGAATAGGACTTGTAGTACAGCCCTGTCATGTTGCTGTACCAGGGATAGGTAGCGCTGGCGCTCTTTGAGCTCTGGTAATAGGCGTAGGATACGTAGCCCTCGCTGTAAAGGGATGCAGCCACGGCATCTTCCTTGGTCTTGTAGTACAGGTTGGTGTAGGAGCTGTACCAGGGATAGGTGGAGCTTGCACTCTTTGATGTGGCAGTGTACTGCTGTGATACATAGGCATCGTTGTTGCCGGATGCGGCAAGGGCTGCCTGATAGGTCTTGTAGTAGAGCTTTGTCAGCGCACTGTACCAGGGATATGTGGCGCTTGCCCTGTTGGAGGTGGCAGCGCTGTACGCATAGGTGACAGTGCCTCCGGCAGATGCGGATCTTGCGGCCTGCTCCGTGCGGTAGTATCTGCCTGTGGCAGTATTGTACCAGGGGTAGGTGGAGCTTACATTGGCGGAATAGTCGCTGTTGGTCCACGCATTGTAGACAGTGCCCCTTGTATCAGCCTGAGCTGCGGCGGACTGGGTCTTGTAGTACCTGTTGGTATAGGTGTTGTACCAGGGGAAATCCGCAGTGCAGGTGGTATTGTAGGTGGTGTCGTCAAAGGCATAGACAACGCCGGAATAGTCCCCTCCGGAGGCCTTTGCCGCATCGGACTGGGATCTGTAGTATCTGTTAGTCTTGGAATTGTACCAGGGATAGTTTGCACTCACCTTAGTGGAAGAATCAACATTGAGGCGCTCCCATGCATTGTAGGTCTCAGCCTGTATATCTGCGTTCCAGGCATCCGTCTCGGTGCGGTAATACTTTTTGGTGTTGCCGTTGTACCACTGATATGTGGCATTGCACACCGAGCTTGAATCAACTGCCGGCTTTATGTAATGCACATCGGCATCCGTGCCCCCCAGATCCATAGCCGCAGCTACTGCCTGGTTGTAGTCATCGTACCAGAAGCCTGTTTTGCTGTTGTAGTAGTAGCCCGCCAGGTGTGTAGGCTCATAATAGTACTCTGTGGCAAGTACCCCCGTACCTGCGGACACAGTCATGAGCAGAGCTGCAAGAGCGGCTGCCGCTCTTTTTGCTGTTGCGTTTTTCATTCAAAATCACTCCTTTTTCCTTTTTGCGAGGTGGTATCATCCTTATTTTGATTATAGCACACAAGCAGGGGCATTTCAAGTGTTTACGGGCATTTTTTTGCCAATATTTGGTTACAATGGCGTTCGATATTGCTTTGTTTCCTCTTTGCTTGCTTTATTTCCGCAAATGCATTCGATATAGCTTTGTTTTCTCTTTGCTTGCTTTATTTCCGCGAATGCCCCCAATTTCACGGGAACATTATGAATGGCTTGAATATACGCACCAATTTCCTTGGGCTTAATGAGAATAATGTTCTCTATCGTCCGTGAAATTGGCAGTTTTTGATGGCTTTGGGTAAAATAAACTTCTACACCTGGTATTTGATATTGATTTGCCACCTCTTTGCTTGCTTTGTTTTTGCGAATGCCCCCAATTTCACTGCTGGTGAAGTATTGATTGTTTAATTTCTCCCCATTTTCTTATTAGTCTATGGCAAGTATAATCCTCCTACTCCGTGAAATTGGCAGTTTTTGATGGCTTTGGGTAAAATAAACTTCTACACTTGGTATTTGATATTGGTTTGCCACCTCTTTCCTGCTTTATTTCCGCAAATGCATTCGACGTTGCTTTACTCCCTCTTTTCCTGTTTTATTTTCGCAAAGGCGTTCGATATTGCTTTGCTTCCTCTTTGCTTGCTTTATTTCCGCAAATGCATTCGATATAGCTTTATTTCCTCTTTGCTTGCTTTGTTTTCGCGAATGCCCCCAATTTCACGGGAACACTATGAATGGCTTGTATACGCACCATTTTCCTTGGGCTTAATGAGTAATGTTCTCTATCGTCCGTGAAATTGGCAGTTTTTGATAGCTTTGGGTAAAATAAGCCTCTACACCTGGTATTTGATATTGGTTTGCCACCTCTTTCCTGCTTTATTTCCGCAATTGCAAGCATACTTTTTCTCCTCTTTCTGCCTTGAGTCTGCAAAAATAAAGCAGCCGCAGCATCCTGTGATGCCCGGCCGCTTCATGGGGGAGAAAAAGGAAAAAAGGAAAAAAGGAAAAAGATGATATCACTATCAAAGGGTGGGGGGTCACCCTTTGACTATGAGAATAGCACACGAACCTTAAACCAATCTTAAACCGCACAAAAAATCAAGCCATCTCACCATATGGATGAGATGGCTGTTTTCTGCCCTTGCTTCCCGCCTCAGGTCTGTGGGTTCTCCTTCGGGCGGGGGTGGGTCTTGTAGTATTTCTTGGATATGCGCCGCTGATAGGATGCGTCAAACTTGCTCTTTATCCACTTGACGAAGGCAGCGAATGCCTTGGTGAAGCGGAAGAACAGGTACACGAACACGATGATGCCGATTATCAGTATCACAGCTCCCATGAATGCCAGTATGACACACTTTATCTCCGCTGCCCGCAGGACGTTTTCATACCAGGGGTAGACTATGCCCCCTGCCACCATAACGTTGTTGAATATGCCGGGGAAGCTCCTCACCAGCTTTACCAGGTCGAACCGCCCCGATTCATCCACTGCCATGTAGGTGCTCTCATCTGCGGAAACGCCCTTCTTGATGGCTTCCAGTGCATAGCCGTCCAGCACATAGGGGATGCATATCTCGTAGGAGGTCATGGAAGCGGCTTCCTTCAGGTTTTTCAGGGACTGATAGGGCATATATATGCGGGGCTTGCTGCCGTAGGCGGCAAAGTCGGAATTTGTCTTCATCCCCTGGTCAATGACCCCCACCACCAGGTAAGCCCTGTCATTTATGGTGACAGTCATACCCGCCGTGTCAAGGCCGCCGAACAGTATCCAGGAGGCTGTGTTGTCAAGCACGCACACATCAAGGTTCATATCGTTGTCCTCATAAATGCTGCCTGAGATGAAATCCCCCGGGTGAAAGAGGAAGTAATCCCCCCATGTGCCGCACAGCACTGCATCCGTGCTGCCCAAAGTGCCCTGGGCGCTGCCTGAGGATTCACCGTACCCGCAGTCTACCCAGACACGGTGCTCCGCCTTTTTCAGATCCACCTGTGAGGCAAGGTACTGCTCCACGGCGCTGTGCATGGAATGGGCACCGTTTATATCAAAGCCCGACAGATAGGTGAAATAGACTGCCGCCTGTGCATAGCGGCTCTCGCCGTTGCCCCAGGCACTTGCGGCGCTGTCTGCGCCGGTGCTGCCCTTGATGCTGTTTATAGCCCCAAGGATGATCCCCACTGCAATTGCTGCGATCACATCTATGACTATGCACACAATATCAAGTTTTGTCAGTTTGTTAGCTTTCTTTGACATAGAAAACACCAGAAAGGTTAGAAGTTAGAGACTGCCATCAGTCTTACGGAGTGGTATCGCTCTTATCAGTCCTCCGCAGGTCTTACCTGAGCACCTGCGTTTATGGGCTTTGTGGAGGTGGTGATGACGAACTCATTGCCGGAAAGACCCGATACTGCGGAGTTCTTCTCATCCTTTGCCAGCACCTCAACAGGGTAGCGGGCTGCCTTGTACCTGTTGCCAAGGGGTGAGGACTTTGATTCCATCACCAGCACGTATTTGCCGTTTGAGTCCTCCCTGATGGCGTTGTTGGGCACGGTAACGGAGTACTGCTGACCCTTGCTGCCCATTTGCAGGGTAAGGTTCTGTCCAACGGTTATGTCATCGCCGGTTATCTCAAACACGAGTATCTTCTGTGACTGGGGGTTGTTGCTGTCCGCCTTGATCTCCTTGACGGTAGCGGAGATGTTGGAGCCGTACCAGGACACTACTTCTGCAATGTCCCCCACACGGATCTTCTTGGCCTGCTCCGCCTTTACGGGCATCTCAATGAGGTACCCCAGATCCGTTACATTCACGGTGGCTACTACCTTGCCCGCCTCAGCCTTGCTGCCTGCGGATATGTTTATGCTTGCCACCACGCCGCCGGACTTGGAGACTATCTCCTTATCGGTGCCGGCAAGGAGCTTGTCAAGGGCTCTCTGCTGCCTGTCCACCGCATTCTTCTTTGATTCCAGGTCAAGCTGTGTCTTTGATGCAGCGGTGGAATCCGTGATCTGCTTGTTGTGAAGGTCATCCTTGAGCTTCTGTATTGAGGCTTCCTGGCTCTCTATCTTGCTGTCTATATCGGACACCTTGGATATGCCCTGGCCTGCGATGTCGTCCTTGCGGTTGGTAACGTCGGTGAGCTTTCCATTAGCGGCTTCAAGCCTTCTGTCCACGTCGTCTATCCAGCCCTTTATCTCCAGCTTTACCTCTCTTATAGCCTGAGCCTGGGCATCCTTGGCATCGGTGACGGCCTTCTCAGCCTTTTCCTGTGCCTTTTCAAGGTCTTCGAGCTTTTTCTTGTCGCCGGCAGTCAGGGACTGCTTGTGCATAAGGTTTGAGATCTCACGGTTCAGGTTGTTGATGGTGGTGATATTGTTGGCAATGGTCTCCGAATAGCTCGATGTATCTGCGCCCGCCTCCGCATTGGCTATCTTGGTGTACAGGTTGTTGTTCTCCGTGCGCAGCTTGTCAGCCTCGTTGCGCTTTGCGATGAGAGTGCTGTCTATATCAGTGGTGTCTATGCCTGATGAGAATTTCTTGTATGCGGCCTGGGCATCGGCAAATGCCTTCTCCGCATCGGTAACAGCCTGCTTTGCCGCCTGTATCTTCTTGTAGTGGGCATCGGTGAGATCCAGCATATCCTCTGTGCTTGCGGAGGAGAGCATAGTGTTGTACTTTTCCTTTTCAGCCTTCAGCTTGTCCACATCAGCAGTGGCTGTGCGCACATCGGTGGCTGCCTCCTTGGATTCGGCCTCATACTTGACAGCCTCCTCACGCTGCTTCTTCAGCTTTTCCAGCTCCTGCTCCGCCCGCTCTATGGCAAGGATGTCTGAGCTGTAGGAGGTGGAGTTTGAGTCCAGCAGCGCCTTGCGGTAGTCAAGCTCCAGGTCTGCCAGCTTGTCCCTTGCCTCCTGTACGGCGGTGGAATTGTCCACATCCTCAAGTATGGCGATGGTATCTCCCGCCTTGATGGTGTCTCCCACACGCACGAGCACGCTCTTGACCTCACGATCCTCGTTTATCTTCACCTCATAGGTCTGTGCAGGCTGCACGCTCCCGCTGCCCCTTATCTGCTCGGAAATGGTGGCCTGGGTGGCATACACCGCCGAGACCTGGGGCAGGGAGTAGTTGAGTATGGTATTTGAGAAGAATGTCAGCAGCAGCATTATGATAAGGAATATTATAAGAATATTCTTTATAATATCTTTTCTGCGGTTGGCCTGTTCCTGTTCCATTGCAATACCTCCGTTAGAATCAGTTGAAGGGGGTCGTGCCCCGTGTCCTTTAAGCGGCTATTTCAGCGTTGCCGAGCCGGAGATGCCTTCCACAAGGGCATCCTCCCCGTAGAGGAAGAGCAGCATGGAGGGTATCATGTACACCACCGCCGCCGCAAAGGCAAGGCCTGTATCTCCGGAATTGATCTTTGACAGGAATACGCTCAGGGGGTACATCCCCTCGTCGGAAAGCAGCACCATGGGCTGCTCCACCATGTTCCAGTAGTCGATGAAGATGAGGATCATTACCGAGAATATGGAGCCCCTTACCATAGGCATATATATATCGGTGAATATCCTGAATTCGCTTGCCCCGTCCAGCTTAGCCGCCTCTGAAAAGGCTTTGGGTATGCGCTTCATGGCCTTTGTCAGCAGGTACACCGCAAAGGGGGAGAATATGCCCGGCAGTATGATGGAAAGGCGTGTGCCCAGTATCCCCAGCTTGTCAGCCACAAGGTAGTTGGGCACCAGCGTTACCTGGTAGGGCATGAGCATTACCACGATGTAGATGAAGAATATGATCTCCTTTATCTTTCCCGTGAGCCGTGCAAAGGAATAGGATGCCCCCAGTGCCACAAGTATCTGGAATATGACGATGGGCACGGTGTAGATGACGGAATTCCAGAATTTCAGCAGGTAGTCCGGGCTTTTCAGCAGGAAGGTGCCGTACTGGCCGAAGGACACCATATCGGGGATGAATTTAAGGTTTACCTTCTCTGCTATGAAGGTCTTGTTCCCGGTGACGGTGTTGAAGATCATGCCGTAGTTGGCGTTTATCTCCGACTGCGCCATGAATGAGTTGGTTATGGTCAGCACCGTGGGGAGCAGGAATATCACCGCTGATATGGCTGTGAACACGGTGACTATGCCGAGCAGGATATTCGACCAGGTCTTTGACAGGGAGAAACGCTTCTTTTTCTTTTTTGTCATTCCTCAATATCCTCCCCGAATACGTTCTCCGTCAGCACCAGCAGTCCGATGATGAATATCATCACCAGCGCCATGATAAGGGCGGCGGAGGACAACTTCTGATAGTCAAGGGAACGGAATGTGTTGTTCATGAAGTGCTGCAGCAGATACAGGCTCTGATAGGGATAGTCCCCCGTCAGCAGATACACCTCTCTGAACAGCTTGAAGGAGTTTATGAGAGAGAGTATGGTGACAAACACCACCGTGGGGGAAATGTACCTGAGCTTCAGGTGAGTGAGCACCCATATGCCCCCTGCGCCCTCCAGCCTTGCCACTTCGATGAGATCCTTGGGGATGTTTGAGAGGGCTGTCATGAACAGTATCATGTTGTACCCCAGGTTTTTCCACAGAAACAGCACACTTACCACCATAAGGCTCTTGTCGGACTTCATCCAGTCAATGGGCGCCAAATCGAAGAGCTGTGCCAGCATATAGTTGAGGGAGCCGTTGTAGTGGAATATTACCTGCCATATGAGCACGATGGAGGCAACAGGCACCATCATGGGAGACAGGAAGAAGGTGCGGAACATACTCTTCATGGGTATCTTCGCATCCAGAAGCAGAGCCAGCAGCAGTGAGAACACCACCGCAGCGGGCACGGAAACCGCAGAGAGTATCAGGGTATTCTTGGCGGCTGTCTGGAAGGCGCTGTTGCCGAGCACCGCACCGTAGTTGGAAAATCCCACGAATTCCTTGGCAATGGGGTTGTCAAGGAAGGAGTAGTAGATAACTATGAGGAAGGGTGCTACAAAAAAGGTGATGACACCTAAAATGCTGGGTATGAGCAGCGCCCTTGCAAAGGGTGTGTTGGGGTCTGCCACGCTTCGCTTTTCCCGGAATTTCTCCCGGGGCTTGCTTTTCTTTTTGCCCTCCTGCTCTGAGAGAGCCTTGTCAGCGCCCTTCGCACCGGGCTGTAGGGGGGCAGGCTTTAAGCCTACCTTAACGGCTCCCTTGTCTTCCGCCTTAGCCCCGGTCACAGGGAGCTTTTCTTTCTTTTTGAACATCTATACACCACCTTGGGGCGCAGAGCATATCAGCCGCCGAGGCGGGCTGAAAGCCTGTGCGCTTGTGAGGTCTGCTGGTGAACGTCAAAATAAATTGACATTCACTGTAAAGTGATTTGGAGTCTGTACCGGCATAAGCCGGTGCTTTGCCGACATCAGCCGACACTTACCGAATATACACATCTATTATAAACGCAAATTGCAAATATTTCAAGTCCTGTACCAAATTGTAACCGAACTGCAACGAAAAATATGACAGCCTCCGGAATGTATTTTACTGCATTATGCACAATGCCCCCACATTCCTTGCTTTTCCGGAGATAGTGCCCGGGAACAGGCAAAAAAACATTTTCATAACAAAAGTGCAAAAAAATATTGACATCGGCGCCATAATATGATAATATCAATACAGCGAAAACATTCGCAGAAACGGAGGAATAATCATGCAATACGAAGTTATCAACAAGCCCCTTTGCGCTCTGGTTTGCAAGCTTGATGCAGGCGAGAGCATAGAGTGCCAGAAAGGCGCCATGTCCTGGATGACCCCCAATATGCAGATGCAGACAGGCCTCTCAGGCGGCGGCAAGGGTGGTCTGCTGGGCGCACTGGGCGGTCTGGCAAAATCTGCCCTGACAGGCGAGTCCATGTTCAGGAACACCTACACCTCACAGGGAGGCCCCGGTGAGATAGCATTCGCATCCACATTCCCCGGTGACATCCTGTGCATACAGCTAAACGGCGGCAATTCCATCGTAGCTCAGAAGCAGGCATACCTTGCAAACTCACAGGGCGTGAACATGGAGCTTTTCTTCCAGAAGAAGGTGGGTGCAGGCTTCTTCGGCGGCGAAGGCTTCATCATGCAGAAGTTCACCGGCACCGGCATGGTATTCCTTGAGATAAACGGCGGCGTATACAACTACGACCTTGCCCCCGGTCAGTCCATGCTCATAGACACAGGCTATCTTGCAGCAATGGATGCCACCTGCTCTGTTGACATAGAGACAGTTGCCGGCGTAGGCAACGCTCTGCTGGGCGGCGAAGGCCTTTTCAACACCCGTGTTACAGGCCCGGGGCGCATCTGGCTCCAGACTATGCCCGCAAGCGCACTTGCAGGCGCTATCATCCCCTATCTCCCCAAGAGCAACTGATTGGCAGAAGCAAGAGGCAAGAAGCAAGAGGCAAGATAAGCAGACAACGAATTGCGAGTGTTCTGCCTCTGCTCTGCCGCATTAGAAATCAGATATCAGAAGTCATGAGCCGGCAGGGATGCCGGCTCTTTCCTTTTTTTGCGAAAAAGTAATACTTTGCAGTAACAGAGGCAAAAAGCTATATGTTCATCGTTACTTCATCTTGCCTCTTGCTTCTAACTTCTTGCTTCCAGTTTTGCAAAAATACTTGAAATGTTAATAATCATGTGGTATAATGTATTGATCGATTTGATACAGTCTGCGGACAGTGATGCAATAGTCTTGATAGGAGCGATAACATGGCAGAACTTATATATGACGAGACAGGGCGGCTCCTCTTTACAGAGGAGATGCGCAAGGAGTACACCATACTCATCCCCAATATGCTTCCCATACACTTTCGCCTGCTGGAAAAGGTGTTCAACAACCACGGATACAAAATGAAACTCCTTACCACCACAGGCAGGAGGATAATAAACGAGGGGCTGCGCTACACCCACAATGACACCTGCTACCCGGCTCTGCTGGTAATAGGTCAGTTCATAGACGCCCTCAAAAGCGGCGAGTTCGACCCTGACAAGACTGCCCTTATGATGGTGCAGACAGGCGGCGGCTGCCGTGCCTCCAACTACATACACCTTATCCGCAAGGCCCTCATCAAGTGCGGCATGGAGCAGGTGCCTGTAATATCACTGGCAATGCCCGCCATAGAGAAAAACCCCGGCTTTTCCATGACAGCTCCCCTGCTGGCACAGCTCATCACCGCTGTATGCTATGCGGATGTGCTCATGCTGCTGGGCAATCAGGTGCGCCCCTACGAAATAAACAAGGGGGACACGGATGCCCTTATAGCAAAGTGGGAGCAGGAGCTTGCCAACCTGAAATTCAGCTACACCGCCTTTGACAGGGTGACCGCCCGCATAATAAAGGACTTTGAAGCCATCCCCTACAAGGATGACCCGGATGTGGTCAAGGTGGGCATAGTAGGCGAGATATTCATCAAATACTCCCCCCTGGGCAACAACGAGCTCCAGAAATTCCTTGAATCCGAGGGGTGCGAGGTCTACTGCCCCGGGCTCATAGACTTCCTTATCTTCATGGGAGATCACCATGTGGTGGAGACAGAGCTCTACCACATCAAATACAAGAAATACTTCGGCTCTCTCGGCATCAAGGGCTTTTTCAAGATGATGCAGAACAAGATAATCAGAGCTGTGAAAAAGACCCGCTTCTTCGGCCCTACCCCCTTTGAGGAGGCCAAGAAGGAGGTGGAGGCATACATCTCCCCTGCCAACAAGATGGGTGAGGGGTGGCTCCTTACCGCAGAAATGGTGGACATGATCCACATGGGCTACGGGAACATCGTGTGCGCACAGCCCTTCGGCTGCCTGCCCAACCACATCATCGGCAAGGGCATGATACGAAAGCTCCGTGAGATGTACCCCGAAGCCAACATCGCTCCCATCGACTACGACCCGGGCGCCACACAGGTAAATCAGGAAAACCGCATCAAGCTCATGCTATCCACAGCAAGACAGCAGATGGCGGAGAAAAGGGCAGCAGAAGCGGCAGAAGCAGCAAAAGAGGCTTAGCCCCTGCAGCGCCTGAAATCCTTTCTACACAACAAGCAGCAGAGGATCCTATCACATGGAACTTTTAGACGAACTGATAAACTCCTTTAACACCATATGGCCCCCCTCCTTCTGGGATGTGCTGGATATTGCGGTGCTCACCTATCTGATATACAAGCTGATACAGTTTATCCGTGATACCCGCGCCGAAGGCCTTATCAAGGGCATACTCATTCTGGTGCTGTTCTACTTTCTTGCCTATGTGGGGCAGATGAAGGCGGTGCAGTGGATATTCCAGAGGATATTCAACATCGGTATCATAGCGGTGCTGATACTCTTCCAGCCGGAGCTGCGCCGCACCATAGAGCGTGTGGGGCACGCCCGCTTCCCCATGCTTGACAAGCTGACAGGCACGGACAGCGAAGTCACCCCGGTCTCCGAGGAGATAACAGCCATATGCGAGGCCTGCGAGGATCTCTCCTCCACCACCACAGGCGCCCTTATCGTAATAGAAAGGGAGACAAAGCTGGGGGATCTGGTCTCCAACGGCACCATAGTCAATGCGGTGCCCTCCAAGGAGCTTTTCGGCACCATATTCTACCCCAAATGCCCTCTGCACGACGGGGCGGTGATAATGCGTGACGGCAAGATATATGCGGCGGGGGTGTTCCTGCCAAAGCCCGTCAACGAGGATGCCATCAACAAGCAGTTAGGCTCCCGCCACCGTGCCGCCATAGGCATGAGCGAGAACTCCGATGCCATCGTCATAGTGGTATCCGAGGAGACAGGCGCCATATCCATAGCGGAAAACGGTGATCTGCAAAGAGGCTTCTCAAAGGATTCCCTGCGGCAGACCCTTTCCCGCAAGCTCATCCCGGAGTCCTCCCCCGCCTCCTCCGCCCGCAGGAAAAAGGAGGATAAGGCATAATGTTCAAGAAACTATTCGAGAACCTGAAGCAGGCGCTCATGAGGGACCGCTCCCTTATGGTCATTTCCCTGCTCATAGCCATAGTCATATGGATAGTGGTATCCATAACCGTATACCCCACCACGGACAAGACCATCTACAACGTGCCTGTCAAGATAGACCTGGACGGCACCTACGCCCAGTCCCAGAATCTTGAGGTCATAGAGCTGTCTGATGAGACTGTCACTGTACAGATATCCGGGGAGCGTGCAAAGATAGGCTCCATCAAGGCTGAGGACCTGGTGGCGAATGTCAGTGTCACCAACGTGATGATGGCAAGGGAATACGATCTGCGCCTTGATGTCCAGTCCCTGAGCGGCACTGAATTTGAGGTGAAGACCATAACCCCCTCCTCGGTAACAGTGGCGTTTGACAAAATAGTATCCAAGGAATTTACCATAGAGCCTGAGGTAAAGGATCTGCGGCTGGCCTCCGGCTACATCTCCGGAGATCCTGTGGTATCCCCCGCCAGTGTCACCATAACAGGCCCCCAGGACACCATCAACTCCATAACGAAGGTATGCGCCGGAGTAAATCCTCCGGAGAACCTTTCCTCCACCTTTGAGACCTCCGCCGCAGAGCTGCTGCTCTACAAGGACAGCACCCTCATCTCCGACACCTCGAGCCTCTACTTCGACAAGACCAGCTTTGCGGTGCAGATACCCGTCCTTGTGCGCCAGACTCTGCCCCTGGATGTGAATATCATCAATGCCCCCGCAAACCTTGATCTGAGCTGGTTCCGCTCGCAGCTGGTATTCTCCGCAGAGGAGCTTGACCTTGCTGCCCCCGGCAGCCGTGTGAAGGACATAGAGCGCCTTAACATAGGCACCATAAATATGCGTGAGGTGGATGCAGGGTCAGTGTTCACATTCTCCGCAGAGAATTTCCTCCCCGCAGACTACGAAAATCTGTCCAATGTGGATACAATCACTGTCACCTGCCCGTCGGAGGGCATAGCCAAAAAGCCCCTGTCCATCAAGGGCAAGGATATACAGTTCATAAACAAGCCCGCTCAGTTCGAGTTCACCCCTGTCGCCTCGGGGCTGACCCTCTTCCTTGTGGGAGATTCCACACAGCTCAGCGAGCTTACGGGAGAGGACATAACCGCCCAGATAGACCTTATCGACTTCGATATGCAGGAGGGGGATCACAAGATGGCGGTGGACTTCATCATCTCCTCCTACGACAGGGTATGGTTCACAGGCGACGAGGGCGTTGCCACACCGAAGATATACGTGACCGCAGAATATGTGCTTGAGGAAGAAGTAATAGGATAGAAGCAAGATGCAAGAAGCAAGATGCAAGATGAGCTTACGATGAACATATAGCTTTATAGCCTCTCTATCCGCAAAAGCGAAGCCTATGTGCAACAAAAAGCAAAGAGGAATTGAGCAAACAAATCTATTTTACATTCTCTATTTTCTAACCTCTAATCTCTAACCTCTAATCGAAAGAAGGTATATTATGGATGCATTACTGGAGCTTTTAAAATCAAACGCCCGCCTTTCCAACGAGGAACTGGGCGTAATGACCGGCATGACCGGCAAGGAGGTAGCCGACAAGATCGCCGCCTACGAAAAGGCGGGGATAATCAAGGGCTACACCGCCGTTATAAACGACGAGCTTGCCGACAAGAACGCAGTCACCGCATTTATCGAGGTGAATGTCACCCCCAAGGCCGACTTCGGCTTTGATGACATCGCCCGCACCATCATGCGCTTTGATGAGGTGGACAGCGTGACCCTCATGTCAGGCTCCTTTGACCTTGCCGTGACCCTTTCCGGCTCGGACTACAAGGAGATAGCCCTGTTCGTGGCAAGGCGTCTGTCCACACTGGAAGGCGTGGTCGCCACCAAGACACACTTTGTGCTCAAGCGCTTCAAGGAGTCGGGGCTGTTTATGGAGGATGAATCCGCAGATGAAAGGGGTATGGTCTCCCCATGATAGACTATGATAAGCTGATAGCGAAAAAATGCCGTGAAATGAAGCCCTCCGGCATACGCAAGTTCTTTGACCTTGCCAACGCAATGGAGGGGGTCATCTCTCTGGGTGTGGGGGAGCCTGATTTCCAGACCCCTTGGAATGTGCGCCATGCCGCCATTACCGCCCTTGAAAAGGGAAAGACCAAGTACACCGCAAATTCGGGACTTTCAGAGCTTCGCCGAGCCATCTCCGCCAAGACCGAACGGGACACCGGTGTCCACTATGACCCGGACAGCGAGATAATCGTCACCGTAGGGGGCTCCGAGGGCATAGACATTGCCATAAGATCCCTTATCGACCCGGGTGACGAGGTGCTTGTGGTGGAGCCCTGCTTTGTATGCTATTCACCAATAGTATCCCTGTGCGGCGGCGTGCCCGTGCCCATAACCACAAGGGCCCAGGACAGGTTCAGGCTCACGGCAGAGCAGCTTAAAGCCGCCATCACACCCAAGACAAAGGTGCTGATCCTCCCCTTCCCCAACAATCCCACAGGGGCTGTTATGGAAAGGGAAGACCTTGAAGCAGTTGCAGAGGTGCTCCGTGGCACGGATATACTTGTCCTCACTGATGAGATATACTCCGCCCTTACCTACGGCATAAAGCACTTCTCCATAATACAGCTGCCCGGCATGAGGGAGCGCACCATATATGTAAACGGCTTTTCAAAGGCATATTCCATGACGGGGTGGAGACTTGGGTATATCTGTGCTCCCCAGCCCCTTGTGAAGCAGATGCTGAAAATACACCAGTACGGCATAATGTCCTCCCCCACTATATCCCAGTATGCCGCCATCGAGGCACTTGAAGAGTGCGATGCGGACGTGGAGAAGATGCGCCGTGAGTACGATCAGCGCAGGCGCTATCTTGTGAACGCCCTTAATTCCATAGGGCTTGACTGCTTTGAGCCCCAGGGGGCATTCTACGTGTTCCCCTCCATAAAGTCAACGGGGCTGTCAAGCGAGGAGTTCTGCGAAAAGCTTCTGTACGAGCACAGCGTTGCGGTGGTGCCCGGGAATGCCTTCGGCGAATGCGGAGAGGGCTATATCCGCATTTCCTACGCATACTCCATAGCCCATATCAAAACAGCGGTACAGCGAATAAAGGAATTTGTGGGCTGATCCTATGATAACACGGGATGAGCTGCTGCAAAAGGCATCGCCCTTAGCAAGAAGGCAGCATGAGAGAAATCTTTCCATAGAAAAGGCTCTGCCCATTGAGCCGGGAGTGCTTATCAACGGACAGGGTCGCTGTGCTGTGTCCACATACAGAATGGGTCTGTGCCGCATGGCAAACAATGGCTGTGCGGCCATTGCTGTATACAATGCCATGACCCTCTTAGGCCACAAGCCCGATATGCAGGCCATAGTCTTAGGGCTTCGGATGTACGGGCTGTGGCTTGGAGGGCTCTTCGGCGTGAACCCCTACAAGCTGGAGAAATGCCTTGACAAAATGCGCATACCCTGCATGAGGGCAAGGGACTATAAGGACTTTGAAAACGTATCAAGGGCGGTGGGGGCGTGTATCCTGTGCTACCGCATAAAGGACTTTCCCATATCCCCCATGCACTACGTGGCAGTGCAGTACAGGGACGGCGGCTATACCGTGTGCAACCTGTACAACAATGCCCGCCGTACCTACCGCATAAGGGAGCTGGCGGAGCTTTGCCCTGAAAGCCGCTTCGTTGCGGGGTTCTACATCAATTAGGAGGGTGCAAATGACCGTAAACGCCTATGCAAAGGTAAATCTCACCCTTGACGTGACAGGGAAGAGGGCTGACGGCTACCACGAGCTTGAGACCATAATGCACAGCATCAGCCTGTGTGATGTGGTCACGGTGGAGAAAGCCCATGACATCACCCTTTCCTGCGACAATGAAAATGTGCCCCGTGACGGGCGCAACATATGCATAAAATGCGCCCGTGCCTTCTTTGAAAAAACAGGCACAGCAGGCGGTTGTCATATCCATATAGAAAAGCACATCCCCATGGAGGCGGGGTTGGGAGGCGGCAGCACCGACGGCGCCGCCGTGCTTTGTGCCCTTGACTCCCTTTACGGCACCGGTCTGGGGAAGGCAGGGCTGGCGGATATAGGGGCGCACATAGGAGCAGACATACCCTTCTGCATTTACGGAGGCTGTGCGGTGTGCCGTGGCATCGGTGAGATAATAGAGCCTATGCCCGCCTTTGATGAGCATATCCTTGTGGCAAAGGGAGCGGCGGGCATCTCCACAGCAAGAGCCTATGCCCTTATCGACGCTCTCCCGCCCCGTAGCCGTGGCACGGAGGGGAAGCTGTTCCACGGCATTGCCCTGTACAACGTCTTTGAAAGGGTGGTAAATGTGCCGGATGTGGGCTTTCTCCGTGAGTTCATGCTCCGGAGCGGAGCAGACCACGCCATGATGACGGGCAGCGGCTCTGCCGTCTTCGGCATATACGAAGACACCGCCCTGATGTCCGCCGCAGCAAAGGCTCTGGAGGAAAAGGGGTACTTTGTGAGCGAGTGCAGGCTGAGAAGTGATTGACAGGTATTGTCCATGGGAATCACCCCGCCTTTCGTAAACTGTCTTACGCAAACGTCCTTTTTTCCGTTCTCAACAGCAGAAAGAAATGGTGTGGAAACACTGAGCAGCTTGGCGGCATCGCCCATCACCTCGTTATGTTTTACCCTCAATTTGCGCATAAACTCGCCAGATTTCGTGTAAGCCATTGTAGCACCTCCTGTTTCACCCGAAAGCACAACATATTACCGATTGTCAAGTAGTTTTGTTGATCTTTTTTAGGTTATGACTATGTATAAAAGCGTTGACCGTGACTCTTTCCGACATCTGATAACTACTAAAGGGGTGTTTGATATGAAAGGTATATTCTATTGTGTAAGCGTAGGGCCGGGAGATCCGGAGCTTATGACCGTAAAGGCTGTAAATACCCTTGAGGGGGCTGATGCCATAATAGGTGCGGTAAACCGTGAGGGAAAGACTGCCGCCCTTGACACCGCCCTTGCGGGGGCAAGGCTCTCGGGAAAGAGCATCATCAGGGCGGACATATCCTCTGACGACAGCACTGACAGCGTGCGGGCAACCAGAGCCGCCGCCGCTGTCATGGATATACTTGACGAGGGGAGAAATGCGGCGATGCCCGTCCTGGGGGATGCGGCACTGTACTCCCCTGCCGCAGTGCTCACAGAGCTGCTTATAGATGCGGGCTACAACTGCATCTGGATACCGGGGGTATCAAGCATATCAGCAGTGGCTGCCGAGGAGCGCCGTGCCCTGGCAAAGGGGAACGGGGCGGCTGTGCTGCTGCCGGAGGACACCCCTCACTTTGATGAGCTGTACTCCATGTGCGACACCAGTGTCATCATGAAGATACACGATATGAAGCGTGTGAAAAACCTGCTGCGTGGGAGGAAGTTCATGGCAGTATCCCGCTGCTCTGCCGACGAGGAGGAGGTATACACCCGTGCGGAGGATCTCCCGGATGAGGGAGACTACCTGACCACCGTGATCGTGGTCAGATGATGCAGCCTGTGACCCGCTTGTTTACAGAGTGTTTATATTAAAATTTAATAAACCTATTGAAATTTAAGGTTGGATTTGTTATAATGATTATTTGATACAGCGAAAACCAGACGGCAGATCGGAGAGAGATATGGAGCAGTTCAAAAGACTTATGGGCGAACAGCTCCCATTCCTGCTGAAATGCACTCTGGCAGGTGCTGTCATCACATTCCTGCTTACACTGCCCTTTTACGGCTTTACCCCCGAAGTCCCCCTGGGGCTTGCCCTTGGGATACTGGGGAGCCTTGTGAATATGCTCCTTCTGGGATGGGCGACCGTTCACGCCGTGGACAAGGGCGAAAAGGGCGGCAGGCGCTATATGCTCATGTTCTATCTTCTGCGGCTCCTCATTATGGGGGGCGTGCTGTGGATAGGCTATAATGTCAGCTTTATAAACTTCCCCTGTACCTTTATCCCCCTGCTTTTCCCGAAGGCGGGCTACACCCTTCTGGGCATAAGGGACGAGTTTGGGCACAGGATGAAAAAGTAGACAGCAAAGAGGATTACTATGTACAATACCGAAATACAGATCAATGTGGAGGGACCACGTCGGATGATAAGCTTCCTCTCCGGGGGAGAGGTGCTGTTTTCCATATCCGAGACGGTGGTGACAGGGTGGCTGGTCATAATACTCCTGTTCATCGCCATGAAGGTGCTCACCCACAACCTGAAGCTGAAGCCCGAATCCAAGCGGCAGGTCATTGCGGAGTGGATAGTGGAGTTCTTCAACAACCTTGTGGCGGAGAACATGGGCACTACCATGCTGGGCTTTGCCCCCTACATATGCGCCATATTCGCCTTTGCCCTCTTCGGCTCCCTTATAAGCATGACGGGGCTTCGCAGCATGACTGCGGACATCTCCTGCACGGGCACATGGGCGGCTATGACACTGTTTCTCATCACATTCTACAAGATACGCACCAACGGGTTCTTCGGCTATCTGAAAAGCTATGCCGAGCCTACACCCGTCATCACCCCAATAAACGTACTCAGTGAGGTAGCCACTCCCGCAGCCATGGGCATACGTATCTTCGGCAACATATCCAGCGGCATGATAATCACATCCATGGTATATGCGGCGCTGACGGTGGCATCCAATGCGGTGTACAACCTTATCGGCACATCATCGGTCATTACGGACTACTTCAAGGTGTTCCAGATAGGCATTCCCGCAGCCCTCTCCATTTACTTTGATCTTTTCTCCTCTGTCATACAGTCATATGTTTTCATCATGCTCTCCATGACCTACATAGGGCAGGCAGCGGGAAAGGAATAACAGACACCAAAACATGAAAACCAATCTTTTTTTAAAGGAGTTATTATGGATATGCAGACAATGAGCCACGAGGACGTATTAACACTTGCAAAGGCCATAGTCCTTTGCGGACAGGGCATAGGCGCAGGCCTGGCACTTATTGCGGGTATAGGCCCCGGTATCGGTGAGGGCTACGCAGTAGGCAAGGCCATAGAGACCATAGGCAGACAGCCTGAGGCACGTTCCGCCGCAACATCCACCATGTTCATAGGCTGTGCGGTAGCGGAGTCAACAGGTATCTACGGTCTGCTCATAGGCTTTCTGCTCCTGTTTGCAAATCCGTTCTTAAAGCATCTTTCCTGATAGGAAGTAAGACCGCATGGATATGAATTTTGAATTTTTCAGCATAGAGCCCACCACCATAATCGGTGTTCTGTGCAATACCCTCATACTCGTGCTGCTGTTTAAGAAATTCCTTTTTGAACCTGTGAACAAAATACTTGACGAGAGAAAAAGATCCGTCACCCAGACCTATCTTGATGCGGACAAGGCTCTGTCCGAGGCCAAGGAGATGCGGGAGGAGTATTCCCAGCGCATAGCAGGCGCAAAGGAAGAATCCGCCGCCATGATCGCCGAGGCTTCCCGCAAGGCATCCGCCCGCTCCGACGAGATAATCACCGAGGCAAGGCAGCAGGCTGCTTTGATTCGCCAGAGAGCCGATGAGGACATCGAGCGGGAGCGTGTGCGGGCTGTCAACTCCGTCAAGGACGAGATCTCCGACCTTGCGCTTGACATCGCAGGCAAGGTAATAGGTCACCAGGTAAGCAGCGACACCGAGCAGGAAAGGCTCATACACGACTTTCTGAATGAGCTTGATGACAGCAGCAATTAAGGAGGCGCCCTATGGGAGCAGTAGAAAAGACCTATGCAGCCGCACTCCTTGAGATAGCATATGAAGACGGCAATGCCCCCGAGATAGACGGGGAGCTTTCCCAGATAGCCGCCATATTAGGGGATAACCCGGAATTTATGGACATACTCTGCGCCCCGGACGTGGCAGACACAGAGAAGACCGGACTGCTTTCGAGCGTGTTCGGGGGACGTGTGACAGACACGGTGCTTGACTTTATGTGCCTGCTGGCGGTAAAGGGCAGGATAGGCAGATTTGCCCCCATTGCCCGTGAATACCGCAAGGGCTACTACGAAAGGGCGGGCATAGCCGAGGCGGCGGTCACCACTGCCGTGCCCCTTGGGGCAAAGGAACGTGCCGCCCTGAAGGAAAAGTTGGAAAAAAAGTACAGCAAGCGGCTCATCATCACCGAGAAGGTAGACCCTGCCATAATAGGCGGTGTTGTCGTCAAGATCGGGGACGAGCTCCTTGACGGCTCTGTAAGGACACGCCTTGCATCAATGAAGCAGCAGATAGAGGACAGGATAATAGTGTGAAACGACCAGGTATGCAAAAAGGCAGCACGCAGAAAGCTGCGACATCCGAAATGCTCCGGCGTATAGTGCTTGCGTGGGATCCTGACTACACCAAGCTCACACCCGCAGAATCCAAGGAGCTTGAAAAAGCCATGAGCGGCGAGTATTACGATGCAGACGACATAGACTGGGAACACCTTGAAAGATACACTGATTAAGTCAGCCGTTTATCAGCTGTCCAACATCTTAGTAAAGGGATGATCAAATGGAACTTCGTCCGGATGAGATAACCGGAATAATCAAAAACCAGATACGCTCCTTCCGCAGCGGTATAGAGCACCACGACACCGGCACAGTCATCACTGTGGGAGACGGCATATGCACCATATACGGCCTTGACAACTGTATGTCGGGAGAGCTTCTGCAGCTTGACAACGGTGTGTCCGCCATGGCAATGAACCTTGACGAGGACACCGTGGGGGCTGTTATGTTAGGCTCTGACGCAGCTGTCAAGGAGGGGGACACCGTGCGCCGCACAGGCAGCGTTGTGTCTGTCCCTGTGGGAGAGGCTCTCCTGGGGAGAGTTGTGAACCCCCTGGGTCAGCCCATCGACGGCAAAGGCCCCATAGACACCACCGAAAAGCTGCCCATAGAGCAGCCCGCCTATGGCATAATCGCAAGGAAATCCGTATCACGCCCCTTACAGACAGGTATCAAGGCCATAGACTCCATGATACCCGTGGGCAGAGGTCAGCGTGAGCTCATCATCGGCGACAGGCAGACGGGAAAGACCACCATCGCCCTTGATACCATCATCAACCAGAAAAAGGAAAATGTCATCTGCGTATATGTAGCCATAGGGCAGAAGCGTTCTACCGTGGCAAACGTGGTGGACACCCTTGCAAAGAACGATGCCCTGCACTACACCATAGTCGTATCCGCATCCGCATCGGAGCTGGCACCCCTCCAGTACATAGCCCCCTACACAGGCGTGGCAATGGCTGAGTACTTCCTCCATCAGGGGAAGGATGTGCTGTGCGTATACGACGACCTGTCCAAGCACGCTGTGGCATACCGCACACTTTCTTTGCTGCTCAAAAGGCCGCCCGGAAGAGAGGCATATCCCGGAGATGTGTTCTATCTCCATTCAAGGCTGCTTGAAAGAGCCTGCTCCCTCAGCGAGGAGTACGGCGGCGGCTCCATAACCGCTTTGCCCATCATAGAGACACAGGCGGGAGATGTATCCGCATACATTCCCACAAATGTAATATCCATCACCGACGGGCAGATCTTCCTTGAAACGGATCTGTTCAACTCCGGTGTGCGCCCTGCCGTAAACCCGGGCATATCCGTTTCCCGTGTGGGCGGCTCTGCCCAGATAAAGCCCATGAAGAAGGTATCGGGCACATTAAAGCTCACCTACTCCCAGTACAGGGAGCTGCAGAGCTTTTCACAGTTCGGCTCCGACCTCGACAAGGACACCAAGGACAGGCTTGCCTTAGGTGAGCGTGTTGTGGAGGTATTAAAGCAGGACAAGAACTCCCCTGTTGATGTTGCCCATCAGGTGGCTATCATCTATGCGGTCACACACGGACGGCTGAAAAACGTGCCCGTGGACAGGGTGCGTGAGTACGAGACAGGGCTGTATGCATATCTTGACAACAACCACTCGGACATACTCGCCGAGATACGCACCGGCAAGCCCCTCTCGGAGGAGACGGACAAGGCGCTGTCAGGCGCAATAGACGAGTACACCGAGAGCTTTATAAAGTGACCCTGTACCATAGCAGGGATGACGACCCATAAGGAGCAGTAATGGCATCGGGCAATATGAAGGACATACGGCGCAGGATAAAGAGCGTCGAATCCACAATGCAGATAACAAAGGCCATGGAGCTTGTGGCATCCTCCAAGCTGCGGCGGGCAAAGGAAAGGGCGGACAACGCCCAGCCCTATTTCACCGAGCTGTACCTCACCATGTGCGAGATACAGGCGGAAAATCCCGGCTTTCTCTCCCCCTTTACCAAAGCAAAGGATGATGGTAAATACCTGTTCGTGGTAATAGCAGGGGACAGAGGGCTTGCAGGGGGCTTCAACAACTCTGTATTCAAGCTGGTCCATGCAAGAGCCGAGGAATGCGGCGGCATGGAGAATGTGGAGATAATGGCATTCGGCCGCAAGGCTGTGGAGCACTTCAACCGCAGGGGCTGCACCATGAAGTCCGAATACGCAGGCATCGGCGACACTTTGGGGGTGCATCACGCCCAGTTCATCGCAGAGGACATAGTTACTGCCTATACAAGAGGGCAGTACCGCAGTGTGGAGCTTTTCTACACCCAGTTCGTGTCTCCCCTGACACAGACAGCCACCACTATGGGGCTGCTGCCTGTGAATATACCCAAAGACAATGAGCTGCCCTCAAAGAACATCCCCATATACGAGCCCTCCGCAGGGGTGGTGTTTGACAACATCGTGGTACACTACCTTACGGGGATGGTGTTCTGTGCGGTGCTGGAGTCCTTTGCCTCCGAGCAGGCGGCAAGGCGCAATTCCATGGAGAATGCCTCCGACAATGCACAGGAAATGATAAACACCCTCTCCCTCGACTACAACCGTGCCCGTCAGGCAGCCATCACTCAGGAGATAACCGAGATCGTGGCAGGGAGACAGTAGAAAGGGAGCCTGCGCCGGCCGGTCAGCTTCTGCGGCTTTGTATGCGGCAGAGATTCGTTTTAAGCGGAGAAAAGGAGGAGAGTATGCTTTCTGTAAATGGTTATTACAACGGCGAACGTATTGTAATGGATGAAAAGGTTTCTCTCTCTGCCGGTCAAAAGGTTATCATAACCATACTTGACAGCACCCATGAGAAGAAAAGGGACATCGACCTCGACAAATACATGGGGAGAGGGAAAAAGATGTTCGATACAGCCGAGGATATAGACCGATATATAGAGGAGCTGCGCTCGAATGACAGAGTTTAAACGTATTTTTCTTGATACAACTCCGTTGATTTACTTCCTTGATGATAATGAACAATATGGAGAACTCACCAAGGCAGTTTTCAAAGAGGTCTATGTATCTGAAAAAGAAGTCCTGACCTCTGCTGTAACTTGCATGGAGTATCTTGTGCATCCTTATCGTACCGGTAATCTTGCTAAGGTGGATGTGTTTTTTGAATTCATCGAAGATTATGGTGTAGATCTCATCAAGATTGACACCGACATTGCAGAAATGGCTGCAAAGATAAGAGCAACTTACAGTAGCTTTAAACCCATGGATTCGTTACAATTAGCTGTTGCTGTTGTGTATGGATGTGACTTGTTTCTGACCAATGACAAGCAGCTTAAGCAGTTTACGGATGTTAAATGTGTCACTGTTGAAGACTGGTTCGAGGATTATAACAAATCGTTGAAATAGTATATAGATTGGAAAGGTAACCATATGTCAATGAATATAGGAAAGGTGTTCCGTGTCACAGGGGCGGTAGTTGATATCCGCTTTGACAAGGAGCATATGCCCGCACTTCTCAATGCCATAAATGTGAAGGTGGGGGATCGCACCGTAGTTTGCGAGGTAGAGCAGCACATAGGCGACGATGTGGTGCGCTGTGTTGCCATGTCCTCCACTGACGGTATGCAGAGAGGCACTGACGCTGTTGATACAGGTGCGCCCATCTCCGTGCCCGTAGGACGTGAGACCTTAGGACGCATATTCAACCTTTTGGGTGAGCCTGTTGACAACGGCGAGCCGGTGAAGACCACGGAGCGCCGCTCCATACACCGCCCTGCCCCGGAATACGATGAGCAGGTGGTGTCAAATGAGATACTTGAAACGGGCATCAAGGTCATAGACCTTATCTGCCCCTACCTGAAGGGCGGCAAGATAGGCCTTTTCGGCGGTGCAGGCGTGGGCAAGACCGTGCTCATACAGGAGCTTATAAACAACGTTGCCAACCAGCACAGCGGCATCTCCGTCTTTACAGGCGTAGGAGAGCGCACCCGTGAGGGCAACGACCTGTACATGGAAATGAAGGAGTCCGGAGTGCTTGAAAAGACCGTGCTTGTGTACGGTCAGATGAATGAGCCCCCCGGAGCGAGAATGAGAGTGGGGCTTTCAGGCCTTACCATGGCAGAGTATTTCCGTGATACCGAAGGACAGGATGTGCTCCTGTTCATAGACAATATATTCCGCTTTACACAGGCAGGCTCCGAGGTGTCTGCACTGCTGGGCAGAATGCCCTCCGCCGTGGGCTATCAGCCTACCCTTGCAACGGAGATGGGCGCTCTGCAGGAGCGCATAACCTCCACCAAGAAGGGCTCCATAACCTCCGTGCAGGCGGTATACGTCCCCGCAGACGACCTTACCGACCCCGCCCCTGCCACCACATTCGCCCATCTTGATGCCACCACAACCCTTTCACGTTCCATCGCATCACTGGGCATATTCCCCGCCGTGGATCCCCTTGATTCCACATCCCGTATGCTCACACCCGACCTTGTGGGTGAGGAGCACTATGAAGTGGCAAGAGCCGTACAGAACATACTCCAGCGCTACACCGAGCTGCAGGATATAATCGCCATCATGGGCATGGACGAGCTGTCCGAGGAGGACAAGCTGACAGTGGCAAGGGCAAGAAAGATACAGCGATTCCTTTCCCAGCCCTTCTCCGTGGCAGAGCAGTTTACAGGCATACCCGGCGTGTATGTCCCCGTAAAGGAGACCATAAGAGGCTTCAAGGAAATAATCGAGGGCAAGCACGACGATCTGCCGGAATCGGCATTCCTTTTCGTAGGCACCATAGACGATGCGGTAGAAAAGGCAAAGAAGACTCAGGAGGCATGATATGACCCCTTTCAAGCTGACTGTGCTCACCCCGGAAAAGGTGTTTTTCGATGATGAGGCGACAGAGGTCATAGTGCGCTCCACCGAGGGCGACATCGGCATACTTGCGGGACACATAGCCCTTGTTGCCGCACTTCCTCCCGGGGCGCTGAAGGTGCGTCAGGGAGAGGGAGAGCTGCGTGTTGCGGCAGTTTCCGGCGGCATAGTCAAGGTGGGCTACAACCGTGTGCGCATATTCGTGGATGCGGCTGAATGGGCTGATGAGATCGACGAGAACTGGGCACGCCGCTCCGAGGAGGATGCCCGCAGACGACTTGAAGAAAAGGCAAATCAGCATGACATCGACCTTGCGGAGATGAAGCTGAAACGTGCCCTCAACAGGCTGAGCGTTAAAAACAACGGCAATAACGGATGAGCTGTCATCCGCAGCGCCGTGATAGTTTTAGTGGACAGGATATGGATAAGATATATTTCCATCTGCCGGACTTTGTACGGCATTTCAAGCTGAATATCATCCTTGCGGACTATCTCGCAAAGCATCCGGAGGAGTTTTATGACAACATCTCCATAGGCTCGGTATACGGGGCGTTCCCCAACATGATCTGGAACGGGGGGCGCTTTATACAGGGACCTATGGAAGGACGTGTCATGCGGGAGATGCTCAAACAGTTCAATGACCGTGGCATACCCTGCCGCTTTACCCTCACAAACCCTGTCCTTGAAAGAAAGCACCTGAATGACCCCTTCTGCAATGCAGTCATGAAGGCGGCGGACAACGGGCTTAACGAAGCCATTGTCTTTCTCCCCTATTTGGAGGAGCACATCCGCAGAAACTTCCCCGGCATGAAGATAACCTCTTCCACCTGCAAGCAGATAGAGAGCCGTGAAGACCTTATAAAAGAGCTGGAGCGGAACTACTCCCTTGTGGTGCTGGACTACAATTTCAACAATGACTTTGACCTGCTCGAAGATCTCCCCCACAAGGAGAAGTGCGAGCTGCTCATAAACCCCTGCTGCACCCCTCACTGCCGCCGCAGAGGGGAGCACTACCGCTCCATAGGCCGCTCCCAGATAAAGTGTGCGGACTACCTGAAAGAGCATCATCAGATGTGCGACCCGGAGCCCTTCATGTGCGACTGTATGCTGAAAAGCCTTTATCAGACCACGGATTCCCCGCTGCACATCTCCCCCGGTGCCATATACGAAAGATATGTTCCCATGGGGTACCGCAATTTCAAGATAGAGGGGCGCAGTGTCCCGGATATAAACATACTGGAGACCTACGTCTACTACATGGTGCGCCCGGAATACCGTGACAGCGTGCGATTGGAGCTTCTGCTGAGGCTTACAAGGGGACACAAGTATTTCTGAGAGGAATCTCATCCGTTTCCTTTCGGAGAACGAAATCCATTTTCAATCTGAGCGGTGACGAACCGGGGAGAGATATTGAAAATGCGTAAGCAGAATAGACAGCACAGGAGCACAAGTATTTAAAATCGAGGGATAGACAATGAATTACAGAATAGATATGCTGTGGGACAGCGAAGCTGCCGTCTGGGTCGCTACAAGCAGGGATGTTCCCGGGCTTGTTCTTGAATCCGGCTCACTTGATGCTTTGATAGAACGTGTAAGATATGCTGTCCCGGAGCTTTTGGAATTAAACCTTGGCGATAGAATAGACTAACAGCCACCTTTATGGCACAAAGGAGCGACATATGAAGTCCACAATTAAAAGAGCGGCTGCGGCTGTATGCGCCGTTGTCACTGTGACAGGCATGGCAGGCTGCAATACTGCTCCTGCGGACGTACAGGAGACAAGCACCTCCGCCGCCGGGACTGCCGAGACAGCCGCCTCCTCCGCCGACTATGACAAAACTGTCATCAGAGTTGACGGAAACCGCTTCACCGTGGACGGCAAGACCCTTTTCATAAACGGGGTCAACACCCCCTGGGACAAATGGAACGACTTCGGGGGCGCATTCAACGAGACCTTCTGGGACGAGCACTTCGCAAAGCTGCACGAAAGCGGCGTGAACGCCTCCCGCATATGGATAAACTGTTCCGGCACATCCACTCTGAAGGTGGACAAGGACGGGATCCTCCAGTCCGTTTCCGGCAAGCACTGGAAGGATCTGGACAAGCTCTTTGAGCTGGCGGAAAAGCACCACATCTACATCATGGCGACCCTTTTGTCCTTTGACCACTTCAAGGACAGCAACGTGGGCTACGAGAACTTCCGCACTATGGTCAGCAGCGAGGAGGGCACACAGTCCTACATAGACGGCTATGTGCTGCCCTTTACCGAGAGATACGGCAAAAACCCCTACCTGTGGAGCATAGACCTGTGCAACGAGCCCGACTGGATAAAGGAAAACGCCGAGTGCGGCCAGATAGACTGGGATGTGCTCTGCACCTTCTTTGCAAGGTGCGCCGCAGCCATACACGACAACTCCGATGAGCTTGTGACCGTGGGGCTGGGCATGATAAAGTACACCTCCGACAAGTACGACGGAAACTACTTCTCCGATGAGTACTTGGGCTCCCTTGCGGGGGAAAGCGCCTACCTTGACTATGACTGCCCCCACTACTACTACTGGCAGTATTCCTACATGGGGTACCCCTTTGAGACTACCCCCGCAGAGTTCGGGCTTACACACACAAAGCCCGCTGTCATCGGTGAATTTGCGGTGCTAAGTGAAAGCGGGCGCACCTGCTATGAGGACTACGAAAACGCCTACAACAACGGCTGGAACGGGCTTTGTATGTGGACGTCCAACGGGGTTGACGGCTGCGGCAGCATAGACGATGCAAAGGGCGCTACCGAACACATTGCAGAGATAGCCCATGATGAGGTATTTCCTCTGGGGGATGAATGAGCCTGACAGGGCTCTCCTCCGGATATGATAGAAGGATTGGAAATGGATACAAATTACGACGTCATAATCGCAGGGGCAGGTGCAGCGGGTCTTTACACCGCCCTTTCCCTGCCCTCACACCTTAAAGTGCTGCTCATATGCAAACGGGAAAAGGAGCTTTGCAACTCCCACCTGGCACAGGGGGGCATTGCGGCTGTCTACAAGCCCGTTGACGATGACACCACCGCCATACACACCAACGACACCTTTGTTGCGGGGGGCTTCAAGAACGACCCTGCCGCAGTACAGGTGCTGGTCACCCGTGCAGCAGAGGAGATAGAGCATCTGCTGCAGCTGGGAGTTGACTTTGACCGTGACAAGACAGGGGAGCTTGACCGCACCCTGGAGGGCGGCCACACAAAGCGCAGGATATTCCATTACAGGGATTCCACCGGGGCACGGATAACAAAGGTGCTCAGGGAGACTGTGGAGCAGCTCCCCAATGTGACTATGCTGGACTTTGCCCTTATGTGCCGTCTGGAGAGGAACGGCAGCGGCTTTGCTGTGGATGTGCTGAAAGACGGGGAGCATATCACCTTCACCTCCCGCTTCATGGTGCTTGCCACAGGCGGCATAGGCCGTGTATACGACTACACCACCAACTCCGCCATTGCCACAGGTGACGGCATCACCGCCGCCTATGCACTGGGGGCGACGATAAAGGATCTGTCCTACATACAGTTCCACCCCACCGCCTATGCGGACAAACATTCAAGGGAATGCTTCCTTATCTCCGAGAGCGTGAGAGGCGAGGGTGCGTATCTGCTCAACTGCAACAAAGAGCGGTTCATGGACAGGTACGATGACCGCCTGGAGCTTGCTCCCCGTGATGTGGTGTCCCGCTCCATCATGCTTGAAAGCAAGCGCACAGGCAGCGATGAATTCTTCCTTGACATACGCTACATGGGAGAGGAGTTCCTGCATCAGCGCTTCCCCATGATATTCGAGTTCCTGTTGACACAGGGCATCAACATGGGGCATGACCTTATCCCCATATACCCCTGCCAGCACTACCTCATGGGGGGCATAGCCGTTGACACCTATGCCCGCACTGACATTGAGGGGCTCTATGCGGTAGGCGAATGCTCCTGCACGGGAGTTCACGGCAATAACCGCCTTGCATCCAATTCCCTGCTGGAGGCGCTTGTATTCGGCAGACGTGCCGCAGAGGACATTGCAGAGAAATATGACCCTGATGTGACCGTGCCGGAATACACCTTCACACAGCCGGAAAATGCGGAGCACATCCCCACAGGACTGCGCACAAGGATACGCCACATCATGCAGAGAGCCTACTTTGTCATTCCCGACAAGCAGGCGGCTGTGGAGGGCTTTGAACAGGTCTGCGAGATAAAGAACACCCTTGAAAAGGGGAACTACATCATCGACCGTGACTATGTGGAGGCAAAGTCCCTTGCTACGGTGGCATACATCGTGCTGAAGGAAACATTATAATAAATACAAGCTGTACCGCCTGCAAATGCAGGCGGTTTTCTTTTCACTATTAATCAGTTGAAATTCCCACAATTATGTGCTATAATGTAATAAGGAGGTTTCTCCACTTTAGCGAAAGGGATCGATATTATGGCAAGTGTTGAAGAAAAAGTTGAGGAATATTACAAGGCAGAACTTGACAACCTGAAAATCAGACATTACGGAAAGACCGAATCCATCAATCGTTCTATTGACTATGCTCTTAAAAATGCTGACTCAAAATCAGGAAATGGTGGAAACAACTATCCCGATATAAAGATACTTTTGCAGAACAAAACACGCAGGGATATTCCTGTTATGACCGAAGCAAAAGGCTCTAAAGGAAAACTGGAGAAACTGACAAAGAATGGTGACATTGAACTTGTATCAGGCGGCAAGAATCCATATAGTGCCGTTGTAAATTTTGCAGTCAATGGCGCTTTGCATTATGGCAATGCTATTCTTGCAGAAGGTACATATAAAGAAGTCATTATTGTTGGTATCAACGGAACAACTGTCGGTGAAAATGGAATCATATCTGATCCCGAGATCAAGGCTTATTATGTATCACAGAAGAATAATGGTATTCCGAAGGAAATCAAAGATTTCGATTTTGTAATGATGGCAGACAGGAATATTGATGATTTCTTCGCTATGCTCGATACTCTTAATCTTACGGATGCTGAACTTGAAAAGTTAAAGCGCAGCAAAGAGGAACTTCTTGAAAAGAGCATAAAAGATATTCATCAGCGTATCTACGATGATAATGAAATTAAAAATCTGCTTTCCACAAATGATAAACTGTATTTTTTCTGCGGTCTTATCATGGCAGGTCTTACTACTGAAGGCGTTAAGCCTTTGGAAGTTGATGATTTTGACAGTAATGATGATACTGATGATAATGATGGTACAAAGATTATTGCTCGTACTAAATCATTTCTTCGTAAAAAGAAATGTTCCGATGATAAAATCAAAATGGTTGTAGATTATCTGAAACCTGTTTTTGATAAGCGTAATCTTTGGAAACCGAACAAAGGCGAAAGTATCATCAAATCTGTTTATAAGCAGATTAAGAATGAGATACTGCCGCTTCTTGAAAGCAATATTCATCTTGACTTTACAGGCAAGATACTCAATTCCCTCAACGACTGGGTAGCTATTGATAATGACCGACTTAATGATGTAGTCCTCACTCCTCGTTTCGTCACAAATCTGATGGCTCGTATCTGTAGAACAGATATGGATTCATTCGTATGGGATACCTGTATGGGTTCATCAGGATTCCTTGTATCAGGTATGGATCTGATGATCGCCGATGCAAAGTCGAAAATCAAGGATAAAGATGCTCTTGCTGAAAAGATTGATAATATTAAATCAAAGCAGCTTCTCGGCATCGAGATCCTCGGTAATATCTATATCCTTGCCGTCCTTAATATGATACTGATGGGTGATGGTTCTTCACAGGTTATCTGTGGTGACTCTCATAAAGAGATTGATAAGCAGGAATTTCCTGCAAATGTATTCCTTTTGAACCCGCCTTATTCAGCACAGGGCAAAGGTCTTATCTTCGTTGATGAGGCATTATCAAGAATGGAAAAAGGATATGGTGCGGTTCTGATACAGGAAAATGCCGGCAGCGGTCAGGGCGATGTATACTCACAAAGACTGTTAAAAAGAAACACCCTGCTTGCAAGTATACGTATGCCTGCTGATCTGTTCAGCGGTAAGTCATCTGTACAGACTGCCATATATCTGTTTAAAGTAAACCGCCCACACGAAGAAGATGATGTGGTAACATTCATTGATTTCTCGGAAGACGGGTATTCAAGACAGAATCGTAAGAAGTCCACACAGGAAGTAAATCTGCGTAATACAGACCACGCATTAGAGCGTTATGACGAAGTAGTTGCTATCTGCCTTGGTAAGAAGCCGAAGACGGATTACTATACTGAGTCCAATGGTAAGGTTATCAAGGACACTATCACTCTGAATGGTGATGACTGGACATTCAATCAGCATAAGAAGATTGATACTACACCGACTGAAGAGGATTTCAAGAAAACCGTTGCTGATTATCTGGCATGGAAAGTGTCTGCTATTCTGAATGGTCAGGTGAGTGCTGATGAATAAAACATTTTACATAAGCGATTTGTTCGATGTAATTAACAATCCTCAGTTAGATAAGGAGAATTTTACATTTTCCAAAGATGCTCAATATCCGTATTTTACAAGAACAGAAAATAATAATGGAATTCTCGGATATGTTGAATATTTAGATGAAGACCACAAGATAACAGGTAATAGTCTTGCTGTTGGAATGATTAGTATGAAATTTCACTATATGACTCACGATTTTTATGCGGGTCAGTTCACAAAGACTCTTATTCCTAAATTTGTCAATTTTGATGAAACTCTTGCATTATTTTTTATCAGCGTATTGAATAAGCATAGTGCGTATTATCAGAGTTATCTTGTTAGAGAATTCGTGCCAAGAGTGAATAATACTATAATCGAACTTCCTGTCATTGAAAACCCTAATCCTGACCACGAATACACAGTCGATGATATTGATTGGCAGTATATGCGTGACCGCATCACAGAGTTGGAGCATGACCGTATCACAGAGTTGGAGCATGACCGTATCACAGAGTTGGATGCGTATTTACAGGCTACAGGTCTGAATGATTATGAAATGACCGAAGATGATAAGAAAGTATTATCTGAAAAGGTCGAGTTTACAGATATATTGATAAGTGAACTGTTTGAT
The DNA here is from genome assembly GCA_002395525.1 of Ruminococcus sp. UBA4240. Taxonomy (GTDB): domain Bacteria; phylum Bacillota; class Clostridia; order Oscillospirales; family Ruminococcaceae; genus Huintestinicola. Next base: position 29,216 of record DGXE01000024.1, on the reverse strand, counting down.
AAAGTAGAAGCAAAGTGTAAAAAAGCAGATTTTGATAAGCGAAAAGATACTTCTTCAATACCTACAGACGAGTTTTGTATTCCTCTGATAAACGCAAAATTAGGCGATAATGGAATCATGTTCTATGGTAGAAAAGAAGATTGGAACACTCAGAGTATGTGTATAGATGTTATTCAGAACGGAGCAGTTGCAACGGGCAAAGTATATGTTCAACCCCAAGCAACCGCAGTTTTATGGGATGCTTATCTTATACAACCTACATTTGATGATGTTACTGAACATAGTCTTTTATATCTTGCACGTTGTATTGAAAAATTAACAAAAGAGCGTTTTTCGTATGAAAAGAAGGCGACATGGGACAGAATCAAAGAATGTTTTATTACTATTCCCATCAAATCAGACGGAACACCTGATTTTGATTATATGGAACGATATATCCGTGCTATGGAAAAGGTTGTTATTGCAGATGTAGTAAGATATAAAGATAAAGTGATCGAGACTATGAAAAAAGTAGCGGGTGAATGAGCATAAACAGCCAATACGGCTTCAAGCCCGACATGACCGAAAGCGAGATAGTAGCGGAGCTTATGAAGATGTATCAGAAGCTGACATAACCCCCCCTGAACAGGAACAGTCCACGAAAGGAGAACTATATGGATAATACCAAATCGGAAGTACTTCATGAAGCGTTTGACAAATGCAGGGATATAGACCTTGATGAAGCATATCAGCTGATAATGAATGCAAAAAGCGATGAAGAAAAAAACTTTATCCGCAGCATGACCGACTATATTTTACAGCAGAAACAGAAAAAAGTCATAGCGGAGAACAGATTCTGATGAAAAAGTATATCATATTCGCAGGTGTGAACGGTGCGGGAAAAACCACACTTTATCAGACCTATAAGGAAATGCTCACTTTACCGCGGGTAAATCTTGATGAGATCGTCCGCACTCTCGGCTCATGGAAGAACAGCACGGATGTTATCAGATCCGGAAGGATAGCAATAAATCTTATACACAGTTATATGGCACAAGGCATATCTTTTGATCAGGAAACTACTCTCTGCGGCAAAAGTATCATCAGGAACATTAATAAAGCTAAGGAAACAGGATATGAGATCCATTTGTACTATGTAGGGCTTTCCAGTGCTGATCTTGCGGTAGAAAGAGTACGTCAAAGAGTAGCCAAGGGCGGTCATGGGATAGACGAAAAGGATATCCGACATCGTTACATCCAGTCTTTGGAAAATCTGAAAAATGTCCTGCCATTGTGCGATCATGTAAAAATATATGATAACACGGTGTCTTTCAGGTTTATTGCCGCATTTGAAAACGGCACCTGTACAGATAAATGTGAAAACATCCCGGATTGGTGCTGCAATATTATAATGACCGAAAGTTATGACAATGCACAAGTCACTGATGGAATGACCGGTCACGAAAGGCGCTGAGCTTGAACGGTATGCATCGCTGCACACTCGCCGCCCTTCCGGCTTTTCATTGTTAAAACACTTGACATATGCCCATAAATTATGTATAATAAAATGCGGGTACAGTTCTGCCTTCCCTTACCAAAACCGCAGAGCTGTCATCCCGCCATGCATCGACCACACCTTACACATATTATCTTATTATGGCTCGTTTAGTTGAACAGATAAATGCTGATATAACGCACCTCGGGCAGGACATCTGCCAGGAGCATTCCGTCAGGCTCTATGCCAGAGGCGGACATTTCACAAAAAGGGAGCTTATCCCCGTATATTTCCTGCTGCTCACAGGCACACTGGAGAATCCCGACAGATACGACAATTTCCTCTATGAGCTCAAAAGCGACATAACCAAGTCGGGGAAGCCCTTTGCCTTTATCGACCTGCCCATAGCTGTCCCCGGGAGGTTCGACCTTGACCCCATCTTTTCCGGGGTGGAGGGAGATGCCGCCATTATATCCGGGCTGTGCGGGCGCATCGAGATAGACAATGAGGAGCGCCGCTTCATAGCCCAGACTGCCCTTGGGGAAATGCTGACGGCTGTCCCCACGGACAAGCTGAATGTGGGGCTGTCCCTGGTGGAGAGGATGAATTTCATCTCCGCAGCAGTAGGCACCATAACCGACAAGATACCCCTCATCATGTACTACGGCATACCCAACAGCGAGGACACCCTCTTTCTGTGCTATGCTGCCCGCTGCGGCTTTGACGTGCTGTGTATATCCCCGGATGACACAGCCCTTGATATGTTTGAGAAATGCCCCTTCTCCGACAAGCTCCAGAAGGAGAGCCTGGGGAAGACGGCTGCTGTAAGGCCCTTCCCGAAGGCACCCGTCAAGGCGAAGATAAACACCATCGCCTACAATGCCCAGAAAGAGCTTGATGAGATGCTGTACACCGGCAGCGACACAATGTTCCGCTCCAATCAGTTCGAGCGCATGAACGCCGCCGTCCTTGCCACCACCTACGAGGAGATAGACCTGCTGTGGGACGAGGAGGCAAAGTACCGCACGGGCTTTGCCGTAAAGGACGACGTGGTGACGGTGCCTGTCATATTCGCCAAGGTGGAGGGTGTCCCCGGGGGAGATATAAAGGCCTACTGGGAGCTTGTGAAGAGGATGCTGACCCCGGAGACCTATTTCCAGGTAAAGGCGGTATCCCTCAAAAACCTGTATATCAGCCAGTCAAGGATATATGCCCGCTTCCACAGGGGCAAGCAGCTGCTCATAGACGAGCTGATGAGATCCCCCTTAAACCGATACAACTTCCTCCCCGGTCATTTGCAGAGGCTCATATTTGAAAAGGCGCAGGCCATGATAAATGACGGTATGCTCCTTATGGACAGCGAACAGGAGCTGGTGGACTTTACCATGTATGTAGCCCTCAACCTCAACCGTGAGATATTGCAGCTGCTGCAGAGCTACGACTTCACCAAGACAATACCCAAGGTCATCATCGCCGACCCCATAGAGGACCCATTCTCAAAGCTGCAGTGTACACAGACCCTTATGCTGTCCTACCTGGGCTTTGACATACTGGTCTTCTGCCCCACCTGCTACCGGGATCTTGAAACGCACATCTCCGAAAAGGCGTTTGAGACACACACCATCGGGGAGCCTGTGTTCGGCGCACCCATACGCAGCGTACCCAGAATGAAGATACCCACGAAACCCCGCTCCCATAAAAAGAGCTTTCTCTTCAAGAAGCTATTCTGAAAAACGGAAAAAAGGAAAGGATGATAGCAATGCCCATTCAGTTCACACCCGCAGAGCAAATGCAGGAGACAAACACCGCAGAGCCTGTTGAAGTACAGGCAGCAGCTGCCCCCGCACCTATGACCTATAACATCAATGTAGGAGACCCCAACACCTTCTCCATGACTGCCACGAAGCAGAAGCTGGAGAACGAACTTATCACATCCGATGAGGTGAACAAGCTGGTTTCCACCATCAATGTAAACGACCCCAACACCATCGTTACCTTCGGCAACGAGGTGGCAGAGGAGATATCCAAGGCCTCCGATCAGGTGCTCAAATCCATGGATATGACACAGATCGACGATTCAAGCGTGCTGCTGCAGGAGCTGGGCACCATAATGGCTCAGTTTGATGCAAAGGAGCTCTCCACCGAGGAAAAGAGGGGCTTTCTTGCAAGCATACGCAAGTCCCTTGACAAGATACTTGCAAAGTACAACACCATGGGCGACCATGTGGACAAGATATACATCCAGCTGAAAAAGTACGAGAACGAGATAGGCCAGTCCAACCAGAAGCTGGAGATCATGTACAACGCCAACATCGACTACTACAAGCAGCTCCTGCGCTACATCATGGCAGGGGAGCAGGCGTGCACCGAGCTTGACACCTACATTGCGGAGTACCGTGCAAAGGTGGATGCAGGCGAGGATCCCGGCACAGCCGCTATGGATCTGCAGGCTCTTGAACAGTCCCGCTCCATACTGGAGCAGCGTGTAATGGATCTGAAGATCGCAGAGAATGTGGCGATGCAGACCGTACCCATGCTCAAATCCATGGAATTCTCCAACGTAAATCTTATGCGCAAGATAAATTCCGCATTCATCATAACCATGCCCGTGTTCAAGCAGTCCCTTGCACAGGCTGTCATGTTAAAGCGCCAGAGGATACAGGCTGAGGCTATGAAGACACTTGATGACAAGACCAATGAGCTGCTGCTCAAGAACGCCACAAACACCGTGGAACAGACCAAGCTCACCACAAGGCTCGCCAACGGCAACTCCATCCAGGTGGAGACCCTTGAAAAGACATGGGCTACCATCGTATCCGGCATAGAGGAGACAAAGAAGATACAGGAGGAGGCAAGGGCAAAGCGCACGGAGGATTCCAAGCGCCTTGCAAAGCTGAAGGAAGACTACAAGGCAAAGATGAATTCATAAGCTGGCAAAAATCAGCCCCCGGAGCAGTTTCCGGGGGCTTGTTTGTATGTTCAGCTACTTTACGGCAGAGGTGTAAGCCTTTGCAAGCTTTTCCCAGTACCATTTGCCGTTTGCACGGTCGTAAAGGCCGAATGCCTCATCACCTGTGCCGTTTGAGTTGTTGTCCCAGATGAAGTTGGGTATGCCGTACTTCTTGGCGGCCTTGATGGTGTACTCTGCCCATGCGCAGCGCTCATCCTCGTTGTTCTTGTTGACAGCGCCGTTCTCACCGATTATTACAGCCCGTCCCTTGGAGATGAATATGTCGTTGATGGTGGAGTAGAAACGGTCGATCTCGCTCTTGTCGCTGTCAGTGAAGGTCGAGGGACCCTTGCCGTTCATGGCGAAGTTGTAGGGCGCATAGGTGTGTATGTCAACTATAACTCTGTCATCATCGGGGAACTTTGTGCCCTTGAGTATAGATGTGTTGGAGGTAGCCGCATATGCGGGGCATACCACAAAGCGGTATGCATTGTTGCCCCCTGTTGCCCTTATGGCATCTACGCAGTCCTGAGTGAGCACCGCAAGCACGTCACGCTCTTCCTTGGTGCCCCCTGACCATTCCTTTGCGGAGCCTTCGGTGCGGGGTTCGTTCATCACTTCAAACAGCAGCTTGTGATCGTAGCTCTTGAAACGGTTTGCTATCTGCTTCCACAGGTTCTGCATCTTCTTGCGGCTTGCTTTCAGTGTCGCCTCATTCTTTACACAGCCCCCTATGTCGTAGAAGCTGTTGTCGTGGTGGTCGTCAAGGACTACGTACATACCGTTCTTATAGGCGTAGTCAACTACCTCCTGCACACGGTCAAGCCACTTGCTGTCGATGTTGCCGTTGCTGTCGGCGTGCTTGTGGTAGGTGACGGGGATGCGTATGGAATTGAAGCCCATAGCCTTGACATCCTTTATCATGGCCTCTGTGGTGACGGGGTTGCCCCAAGCAGTCTCCGATGCACCGATGGAGTCAAGGCCGTTGCCCAGGTTCCAGCCCACGGTCATCTTCTTTGTAAGGTCAAAGGCGGAAAGCTTTGTGTCAAAGCCGTTGGTAGCAGTGGCGGTGATCTTCTTTGTGGTGGTTGTTGTGGTGGTCTTCTGAGTGGAGGCTGTTTTTGAGGCAGCGGCGGAACTGCCCTTTACGGTGACCTTTACCTGAGCCGCCTTCTTTGAGCCGTCCGCAGCGGTCACGGTGATGACAGCGCTGCCTGCCTTCACAGCGGTGACAGTGCCCTTCTTCACGGTTGCAACGCTTTCATCCGAGGATGTGTAGATAAGACCCTTGTATGCCGCATCTGAGGGGGAAAGAGTGACCTTCAGCTTCTTTGTCTTACCCGGTTCAAGGGTGATCTCGGCAGGGGTAGCCTTGACAGACTTGACCCTCTTGCCCACATACACGGTCACATATGCGGAAAGGGCGGTGTTGCTTATCTTCGCACTGATGGTGGTCTTGCCTTCCTTTATGCCCTTTACCTTGCCGGAATCGGTCACTGTGGCAACGGAGCGGTCGGTGGTGGTCCAGTTGAGGCGGGGACCCCGCAGGCCTGTTATGACAGGCTTTAAGGTAATGGTCTTCCCCACAGGCACTGTTACCGCACTGTATGAGAATTTAATGGATGCAGCATCTGCCGCCGCAGCCCGTGCGGGGAATGCCCCGCATATCCCCAGCAGCATGAGCAGGGATATTATGAGGGCTGACGCTCTCTTGGTCATGGTCATTGTTTAGTCCTCCTTTTAGGTAGTTACGTTAAATATACCATTTTAAAGCGCAAATTACAACTGTCAGAAATGTCAAAAATCACATATCTGTTTTGGTGAAAGCATACATGGACAGTAGGGCTCCTCATGTTGCTTCCTCATCCTCAGAGTATGTCTCCGGGCTGACAATGCAGCACCACTGTCAAAAAGCTCCGGGAGCGCTCTTTTTAAGCACTCCCGGAGCTTCTGCACGATGCACTTATTCAGCCCTCTGCCTGTAAAGCCATGCGGTCAAGCTTTCTCTTCTCGATGAAATAGCAGATGAGCATTGCGGCTATGGCGAGTATCCAGGACACGGGATAGGACATATACACCATTCTTATCACATGGAACTCAGGCTGCTGGAACACCGTTCCCAGCCACAAAAGCCGGAAGCCGCATATGCACACCAGGGATATTGCCATGGGCAGTATGGAGCGCCCTATACCCCGCAGCACTCCCACCAGCACATCCATAAAGCCGCACAGGGCATAGGTGGCGGATACCAGCGAAAGGCGTATGGTACCTGCCGCAATAACGTCCGGGTTGTTTGAATATATGGACAGCAAGGGGGTTGCCAGGAAGAATGCCCCCCAGCCCAGAACCACTCCCGTTACGGTCACACAGCCAAGGGCACAGCCTGCAACCTTGCTGATGCGGTCGTACCTGCCTGCGCCGTAGTTCTGACCGGTGAAGCTGATGGCTGCCTGATGGAAGGAGTTCATTGCCACGTAGACAAAGCCCTCTATATTCTGGGCGGCGGAGTTCCCCGCCACCACGATGTTGCCGAAGCCGTTGACAGAGGACTGTATCACCACATTGGAGAGGGAGAACAGCACCCCCTGGAAGCCGGCGGGCAGGCCTATGCTGATGATGGATATGAGCTTTGCCTTGTCAAGCCCCAGCTTTTTCAGGTCAAGCCTTATGCCGCCCCCCTCACGCATGAGGCACATTACCACCAGCACTGCGGAAAGCACCTCTGACATTACCGTGGCAAGGGCGACACCGGACACATCCATTTTGAAGCCTATGACAAATACAAGATTGAGTATGACATTGAGCACCCCGGACACCAGCAGGTAGTACAGGGGTCTTTTGGTATCCCCCACAGCACGGAGTATGGCAGCACCGAAGTTGTAGACCATCATTGCGGTCACGCCCAGAAAGTATATCTGCAGGTAATCCGTGGCAAGGTCGATGACCTCGGGAGGGGTCTGCATGAGGGAGAGCATCCAGTGCGCCCCGAAAAACCCCACAAAGGTCATTATCACTCCGCTGATGACACTCAGGGTCATAGTGGTGTGGACTGCCTTTGACAGGTCAGCTTCAAGCCTTGCACCGTGAAAGCGTGCCACTGTCACGTTTGCCCCCACAGAAAGCCCTAAGAACAGATTTGTCAGCAGGTTTATAAGGGTGGCGGTGGAGCCTACCGCCGCAAGGGAATTCTCCCCGGAGAAGCGGCCCACCACCACCACATCAGCCGCATTGAACAGCAGCTGCAAAACGCTTGAGAACATCAGAGGCACGGCAAAGGACAGCATGGCAGGGAGTATTCTGCCCTCTGTCATGTTCACATTGTATTTTCGTTCACTCATTTTTACCACCGCACGGAAAGGTCACACCTGTGACCTAAAAAACGAAGAATGAAGCACCTTACGTATCTTCATTCTTCATTACACATTCTTCAAAACGGCTCAGAGAAGCTGTCAGTCATGCAGCTTTCTTCTGTCTATCACACGCACAGCCTTGCCCTCGCTGCGGGTGATGGACTTTGTAGGCACAAGGTGTACCTTGGGGCTTATGCCCAGTATAGTCTTTATAGCGGATGCAAGCTGCTTTTCCCTGTGGGGGGTGTCGATCTCGGATGCGCCCTCGGGCACTTCAACGTTGATGTCAAGGGTGTCGGAGTTGTTCACCCTGTCCACCTCTATCATGTAGTTGGGTGTATAGCCCTGCTCGATGAGAACGGTCTCTATCTGTGAGGGGAATACGTTCACGCCCCTGATTATGAGCATATCGTCACTTCTGCCCATGGGCTTTGCCATTCTGATGAGGGTGCGTCCGCAGGCGCATTTCTCACGGGTGAGCACGCATATGTCACGGGTGCGGTACCGGAGCAGGGGGAATGCCTCCTTGGTGATGCTTGTGAACACAAGCTCGCCCTTTGTGCCCTCGGGGAGCACCTCACCGGTGTCGGGGTCTATTATCTCGGGGATGAAATTATCCTCGTTGATGTGCATACCGTGCTGTTCGCAGCACTCAAAGGCAACGCCCGGGCCGCTGGTCTCCGTAAGGCCGTAGATGTCATATGCCTTTATACCCAGTGACTTTTCAATGGAGCGGCGCATTTCCTCCGTCCAGGGCTCCGCACCGAATATGCCCGCCTTAAGCTGTATATCATCCGGAGTATAGCCCATATCATGGAGAGTCTCACCAATGTATGCCGCATAGGAGGGAGTACAGCAGAGTATGGTGGCGTTGAGGTCACGCATAAACTGTATCTGGCGTGAGGTGTTGCCGGAGGACATGGGCAGTGTAAGACAGCCCACCTTGTGAGAACCGCCGTTGAGCCCGGAACCTCCCGTAAACAGGCCGTAGCCGTAGCACACCTGGCACACGTCGTCCTTGGTGCCCCCTGCGGCAGTGATCGCTCTTGCGCAGCAGTCCTCCCACATATCTATGTCGTTCTGGGTATAGAATGCCACTACACGCTTGCCTGTGGTGCCGCTTGTGGAGTGGATGCGAACGCAGTCCGACAGGGGGCGGGCAAGCAGGCCGTAGGGATAAGCCTCACGCAGATCCGCCTTTGACAGGAAGGGCAGCTTGTGAAGGTCGTCAACGCCCTTGATATCCTCGGGCTTTACGCCCTTTTTATCCATAAGGTCACGGTAATAGGGCACGTTGTCGTATACGTCCTTTACCTTCTTAACAAGTCTTTCGCTCTGGAGTTCACGCATTTTTTCACGATCCATGCACTCGATTTCTTCGTTCCAGTAAGCCAAGAAAAAAACCTCCGCTATGATACACTCTTGCTGTGTAGCTTTGTAGTTTTAATGCTATGTGATTTTAAAGGGATAAAACAGAATAAAACAGCTTTTATTATATCATAGTGTTTTGCAGAAATCAATACTATTTTTTGAATATTTTAGCTTTGGAGACTGAAAGCCGGGTGCAAGGAGAGTTGGGGGCGGTTTTTGTTCAAAACGCAATAATTTTAATGCATAAAAGCGTTAAAACGTCAAAATTGTATTTTCTTTATTGACAAAGGAAATCAGTTGTGATAATATAGGAATGATGTTTTCAAATGGGATATCTGCTGTGCAGATGTGCCACCATATAGGAGTTGATAGGAATGATCTGGGCAAAGGAAGAAACATTGCCCCGCAGCGAGATCGAAAGGATCCAGACGGAAAGGCTTCTGAAGCTGGTTCCCTACGTGTATAACAATGTAGAGCCATACAGGAAGAAGATGGACGAGGCAGGCATAAAGCCGGAGGACATAAAGGGGCTTTCCGACCTTAAAAAGCTGCCCTTCACCACAAAGCAGGATTTCAGGGACAATTATCCCTACGGTCTTTTCGCAGTGGACAAGTCAAAGCTGCTGCGCATACACGCATCATCGGGCACCACAGGCAAGCCCACTGTTGTGGGCTATACAAAGAACGATCTGGAAACATGGGCTGAGTGCGTGGCAAGGATAGCCGCAGCAGGGGGCGCCGTTCCCGAGGATATGTGCCAGATATGCTTCGGCTACGGTATGTTCACCGGTGCCCTGGGTCTGCACAAGGGGCTTGAGCACATGGGCTGCTGCATCATCCCCTCCTCCACCGGCAATACGGAAAAGCAGATAATGTACATGAAGGACTATGGAACCACGCTGCTGGTAGCCACCCCCTCCTATGCGCTGCGCATAGGTGAGGTGGCAATGCAGATGGGGCTAAATCCCAAGACTGACCTGCATTTAAAGACCGCCCTTGTAGGGTCGGAGCTGCTGACAGACGTAATGAGGGAACAGCTCAAAAAGCTCTTCGGCGAAGAGCTGATGGTCACCTCCAACTACGGCATGAGTGAGCTTATGGGTCCCGGCGTATCCGGCGAGTGCCAAGAGCTGAACGGTATGCACGTAAACGAAGATCACTTCATATGTGAGGTAATTGACCCTGCAACGGGTGAAGTCCTCCCCGAGGGTGAAAAGGGCGAGCTGGTGGTCACCTGCCTTACCAAGGAGGCGCTGCCCCTCATCAGATACCGCACCCGTGACATAACCCGCCTTTACTACGAGCCCTGCAAGTGCGGGCGCACCACCTGCCGCATGGAGAACTTCTCCGGGCGCACCGATGATATGCTGAAGATAAGGGGGGTCAACGTATTCCCCTCACAGATAGAGGAGGTACTTCTCAAAACTGAGGAGATAGGCCCCCACTATGAGATCATCGTTGACAGGAATAATCACATGGATATCCTGACTATCAGGGTGGAGCTTGCCCCCGCCTCCATGACCGATGACTTCAAGAAGATCGAGAGCATCGAGCAGAAGCTCCACGGGGCTCTGCGCACCATGCTGGGTCTGGATGCACATATCAAGATAGAATCCCCCAACACCCTCAAGCGCTTTGAGGGCAAGGCCAAGAGAGTCACCGATCTGCGTGCCGGAAAGGACTGATGATATGAAACAGATTACCGTATTCCTTGAAAACCGCATAGGCAGACTGGAAACAGTCACCGATATACTTTCAAAGAACAACATCAACATCATCTGCATCAGCCTTTCGGATACCGTTGACTACGGTATGCTGAGGATGCTGGTATCCCAGCCCGCCGAGGCACAGAGGGTGCTCATGGAGGCAGGCTTCTCCGCAATGCTCACGGATGTGCTGGCAGTGCGGCTCATACACCAGTTTGGAATGCTCAACAAGTTCAACGGGCTCCTTGCCTCAAACGGCATAGACATAAAGTATATGTATGCCCTCATGTCCGGAAAGGATTCCGCAGTGGTACTCAAGACCTCCGACAACGAAAAGTGCGAGGAGCTGCTGAAAAACAGCGAGGAGTTCAAGGTGCTCAGCGCCGTGGAGATCTACAATCTGTAATACTTTTGCACAGTGCCCCGTGTGGTGCTGTGCATAAGTTTTGACATTGCCGCTTTAACGCATTGACGTTGCACAGCTTTGCACCGTGCAACACCACAGCAACACACCATAAAAAAGAGGTTACAGCTATGTTTCTATGGATCATACTCATAATTTATCTCCTGCTGATGATAGGCATCGGCGTATACTGCCACAACATGACAAAGAACGTATCCGACTTTGTGCTGGGCGGGCGCAGCATAGGCCCCTGGTTCACCGCCTTTGCCTACGGCACATCCTACTTCTCCGCCGTGGTGTTCATAGGCTATGCCGGGCAGTTCGGCTGGTCATACGGTGCCTCTGCCACCTGGATAGGCATAGGCAATGCGGTCATAGGCTCGCTGCTTGCGTGGGTCATCCTTGGCAGGCGCACACGCACCATGTCAAAGTATCTTGATGCATCCACAATGCCCGAGTACTTTGAGAAGAGATACGGCTCAAAGCACTTGAAGACCGCCTCCGCAGTGATAATCTTCATCTTCCTCATCCCCTACACTGCATCTGTATACAACGGCCTTTCAAGGCTGTTTGAATCCGCCTTCCACATCCCCTACACCGCCTGTATCATCATCATGGCGCTGTTCACCGCCCTCTACGTCATCATGGGCGGCTATACCGCAACAGCCCTCAACGACTTTATACAGGGCATAATCATGCTCATAGGCATAATCGCTGTAATAGTATGCGCCGTAAACTACAAGGGCGGCCTTGGGACAGCATTTGACTCGCTGGGTCAGATACCCGATGCCAACGGCAATACAGGTGTATTCAACTCCATCATAGGCCCCGACCCCATAAACCTCATAGGCGTTGTCATACTCACATCACTGGGCACATGGGGACTGCCCCAGATGGT
>DGXE01000024.1:0-16997 GCA_002395525.1 Ruminococcus sp. UBA4240 | reverse complement strand
CAGAAGTTCTACGCCATCAAGGACGATGCCGCCATCAAGAGGGGCAGCATAATCTCTACCATATTCGCCTTTGTAGTGGCAGGAGGCTCCTACTTCCTGGGAGGCTTCGGCAGACTATATGCCACCACCACCGGTGAAGCCGGCAAGACAGCCCTTGCCACCCTTGCAAACGGCAAGCTGGAGTACGATGCCATCATCCCCGGAATGATGAGCGAAGCCCTCCCGGATGCCCTTATGGGGCTGCTGGTGGTACTGGTGCTGTCCGCATCCATGTCCACACTGTCCTCTCTGGTGCTCACCTCCTCCTCCACTATGACCATTGACCTTATCAAGCCCTTCAAGAAGGACATGACCGAGGAAAAGCAGGTGCTCATGATGCGTGTGCTCATCGTGGTATTCCTTGCCCTTTCCGTTATCCTTGCCATGAACAAGAACACCTACATCACCACCCTTATGTCCATTTCATGGGGCGCTCTGGCAGGGGCATTCCTGGCACCCTTCCTGTGGGGGCTGTACTCAAAGAAGATCTCCCGTGCGGCAGTGGCATTCTGCTTTGCCTGGGGCGTAGGCATAACCGTTATACACACGGTGCTGTTCAGCATGGGCTACTTCCCCGCAGCCGTTGAGGCTGTAAAGGGTCTGGGCTGGAAGCTCAACATCCTCTCTCCCCTCAACTGCGGCGCATTCACCATGATCTCCACCCTGATCCTGTGCCCCATCATCAGCGCCCTTACCATGAAGAAGGACGGCTCTGACGCACAGCACGCAGAGGATGCATTCAAATGCTACGAGGGAGCAAGCAGCAAGTAATAGGTAATAAGTAAAAATGAGTCATCAGCCCGTCCTCCTCCTTTCATGTAAAAGCTGCGCTTTTGCGGAAAAGAGGGGGCGGCTGTTTGCTGTCAGGGCTTATCCTTCCGCACGCCTTCTGTTTTTTTTGCTAATCCCTTGACAAACACCTGAAAAAGTGGTAGAATGTATTCATCTCAAATACAACTGTGTATCTGCTGCGGACTATGCAGGCGGGTGCATGGCTTTTCTTTTTGGAAGGGATGCCGGGATATGGCAAAGGATAACGATATGCGCCGCGGCTATGCGGTGGTGAGCCTTGATGTGCTGCCCGATGTGTTTATCAGGGTCATGGAGGCAAAGCGCCTCATCGCCTGCGGAGAGGAAAAGTCGTACCAGTCGGCGTGCAGGGCTGTGGGAATATCCCGCAGTGCCTTCTACAAGTACCGTGACAGCATATACACCTATGAGGAAAAGCTCACCGCACGGATAGTGTCCTTCTACACAGTGCTGAAGGACGAGCCGGGGGTGCTTTCCTCCCTGCTTTCGGCACTGCACTCCAACGGGGCGAATGTACTGACCCTCAACCAGAGCGTTCCTGTGGACGGGGCGGCGGCTGTGACCGTAACGGTAAAGCTGTCTGACAGCACATCAGGGGCGGCGCTCTGCGGAAAGCTCAGGGGCAACCCCGGTGTGGTAGAGATAAAATTAATATCGGAAGAGTGATAACAATGACCAAATTTGCGATCTTGGGCCATGGAGTGGTAGGCTCCGGCACAGCGGAACTGTTTTTCATGAACAAAGACCTTATCAACAAGAGAGAGGGCTTTGACCTGGAGCTGGGCTACATCCTTGATATACGTGATTTCCCCGGGCTCTCCTACTCAAACCTGTTCACAAAGGATATAAACGACATCCTGAGTGACCCGGAGGTAAAGGTGGTAGCGGAGGTCATGGGGGGCGTGAACCCTGCCTTTGACTTTGTAAAGCGCTGCCTTGAAAAGGGGAAGAGCGTGTGCACCTCCAACAAGGAGCTTGTTGCCAAGAAGGGGGCAGAGCTGCTGAAGACTGCACGGGAGCACAACTGCAACTTCGCCTTTGAGGCATCCACAGGCGGTGCCATCCCCGTCATAGAGCCCATGCACACCTGTCTTTGCGCCAATGAGCTGACAGGTGCTGCCGGCATAGTAAACGGCACCACCAACTTCATCCTCACCAAGATGATAGAGGAGAATATGCCCCTTGAAAGAGCGCTGAAGACCGCCCAGGATCTGGGCTATGCTGAAAAGGATCCCACTGCAGATATAGAGGGTCACGATGCCTGCCGCAAGATATGCATACTTGCCTCCATGATATCCGGGAAGCACGTATACCCCGAAATGGTGCCCACAGAGGGCATAATGTCCCTTACCCTTGAGGATGCGGAATATGCCTCAGCCAACGGCTACGCCTTAAAGCTCATAGCCTCTGTGGAAAAGCACGGTGACAAATACCTGCCCCTTGTAGCCCCCCGCTTTGTATCCTGCAAGAACCAGCTTGCCCATGTGACGGACGTATTCAACGCCATAACCGTCTACGGCAACGGCTTTGATGAGGTAATGTTCTACGGAAAGGGCGCAGGCAAGCTGCCCACCGCAAGCGCAGTGCTGGGGGATGTGATAACCTGTGCAAAGGCTGACGGCACGGTCATGACCCGTATGTGGGAGGACAGCACCGACGACAGCTTCATTGAAAAGCCGGAGCACGCTGTAACACGTCTCTTTGTGCGCACCACCGCCTCAAAAGATGAGATCACTGCCGCAATGGGGGAGGTCACCTTCCTCAAAACCCCGGAGAGGATAACCGGAGAGAACGCATTCATCACCGCCGCCGATGAGGAGGGGCTCCTTAACGAGAAGCTGTCACAGCTTGCAGGCGGAGTCATCACCACCATAAGGGTACTTAAATGACCGAAGCCGCTAAAAAGCCCTCCGTGAGCATCTCCAGCTTTGCACTCAAGATCATCGCCATGGTCACTATGGCGATGGATCACACGGCAGTGGCATTTTCACTGCCAAACATACTGCGTGCCATAGGGCGCCTTGCCTTCCCCCTGTATGCTCTCATGGCCATAGATTCATACCTGCACCTCAAGGGCGACCCCAAAAGGCTCAAAAGATACTTTGTCACCCTGTGCATACTGGCAGCGGTGTCGGAGCTGGGCTACAACTTCGTTGACCACGGCACATGGCTGTATACAGGCTCCCAGAACCAGATACTCCAGTTTGTGACCTTTCTGGCAGGGATCATCATCGCCGACACCACCGACAAGATATTCCCCAAGGTGATAATATGGGGGGCAGTCATTCTCTTCAACAGCTTCTGGGGGCTGGGGTACGGCGGCAGCGGCATAGTGCTGATGTTAGGGCTTTGCATATATCTCGGGCGCTGCCGGGAACAGCCGCTGTGGAAAAGGGTACTCGCCCTGTGCGGTGTGTTCCTCACCTACTATATCTCTATCGGCCTTGAATACGGCATCATACCCCGCCTGCTCTCCGGGCACCGGTACGGTCCGCTTGCACTGATAAGGACTGCTTTGTCAGGCATCTATGCGGAATGTGCCTCTGTATTTGTGATACCCGTCATAGTCCTGTACAACGGGGAATACGGCAGCATCCCCAAAGGGTTCAGGTGGATATACCGTGTGTTCTACCCCGTTCACCTGTATCTGCTTGCTTTCCTGAAAGCATTTGTGTTCATATGAAAAAAGGCTCCGCACTCATTTGTGCGGAGCCTGTCTTTTGCTCTTATGATACTAAGAGGATAATCAGTTTTCCTGTTCGGGCTCGCTGCCCTCTCCAAGCACTACCTGTACGGTCTCATTGCCGTCAGCACGGGCAAGAGTTATCTCCATGGTGTCCCCTGCCTGATGTGTGCCCTTTATCTCGGTAAGTTCCTCCATAGAGGATACATCCTTGCCGTCAGCCGCTACTATGACATCACCTGCGCATATGCCCGCAGCCTCTGCGGCGCCGCCCTCGTTGACGGTCACTACCATAACGCCCTTGTCAACAGGGAGCCCGTAGTATCTTGCAACTGCCTTGTTCACGTTGGCACCTGTGATGCCAAGCTGAGGAGTTGCGACATAGCCGTTGTTCATAAGCTGGCTTATGATAGGCATGATGTCGGTGATAGGTATTGCAAAGCATACGCCCTCAATGGATGTGGAGGAGAGCTTCGATGAGGTTATGCCCACTACCTGTCCCCTGGAGTTTACCAGAGGGCCGCCGGAGTTGCCCGCATTTATTGCCGCATCCGTCTGGATAAGGGTCATGGAGGCGCTGCCCCCTACTGAAAGCTCCATATCAAGGGTGCGGTTAAGGCCGGATACTATGCCCTGTGAGGTGGAAAGCCCCAGTCCCAGAGGATAGCCTATAACTATGGCTGTATCTCCCATTTCAAGGTCGTCGGAACTGCCTATCTCCGCAGGAGTGAGGTCAACATCTGTGGCATCGATCTTGAGCACCGCAATGTCGGAGTTGGTGTCAAGGCCTATTATCTCTGCCTCGTGGCCTGTCTCATCCTCGGCATTAAGGAATATGGTCACCTTGTCAGCCTGCTTTGTCACGGTCTTGTAGCTGCCGCCCCCGAAGAAGTAGCTGAATATATCGCCGTAGCCGCCGTTGTTGCCGTAATCGCCGAAGGGATTGTAGCCATCATTGCCGTTTACGTATTCCTGCGCCTGGGTCTGTACTACGTGGGCGTTGGTGATGATATATCCGTCCTTGCTCAGGATTATGCCCGTGCCTGTGCCGCCGTTTCCGTTGTTGTATTCAGCACGGACGATAACAACGGAGGGTGATACCTTCTTTACTATCTGCTGTGTGGTAAGCTCCCCCTCGGAAGAGGTGCTGCCTGTATGTATAAGGTCTACCGGAGAGGAGGTCGCCGCCGCCGCAGGAGCCGCATCCCCGGAGGAGGATGTGTCTTCCTCCGCTGCCGCTGTCTGCTCAACTGCGGGCACCGCCTGTGTGCGGTTTGCAAGGTAAGAACCTCCATAGCCTGCCGCACCGCCTGCAAGAGCCGCCGCCAGTATGACCGCTACCGTCCTGCCTGCGCCCGATCTCTTTTTCTTTTCCTCGGGCACATCAATGTAGTTGTAATTATTCTCATACATAACTTTTCGCCTTCCCTTTGAAAAGGAGCTGTAACGCTCCCGTTCTGCTGTCCCCGCATGGGGCCTTTCTTTTGTTTGTGAGTATATAATAACCCCCTATTGTGAAAACAGTGTGATATTGGATTGAAAGCTCCATAAAAGAAGCAGGAAACAAGAGGCAAGAAGCAAGATGTTCTGAAGCTGACCGCACAGCCGCTGCTGCTGCTAAGGCAGCGCTTTTGCAAAAAAGAAAGAGCAGCAAAGAGGTAAAAAGCAAGTATCTCATCGTCACCAACCTATTCATTATTCACTATTAGCTATTACCTGTTACTTATCACCTATTACTTAAAGGTAACGCAGTTTTCCGGGGTATTTTTTGTTATATAGCCTATTGACAGCGGCGCATAATAATGGTATAATATCAAAATGTGTTAAAATCATTTTCGGAAGGACTGATAAACAACGTGAAGAGGGTCGGAAAGCCCGTCTTTTTCATCGTGGCTTTGCTGATACTGCTTTTTGCCTATTCAGTGGTGGCAGGCTTCAGCTATTACTATGGTGACAACAAGACGGTTTACATCAAGGGTGTGGAGGACATCCGCTTCGGCATAGACATAAAGGGCGGCGTTGATGTCACCTTTACTCCTCCCGAGGGCTTTGACGCCACTAACGAGCAGCTCGATGCCGCAAAAGAGGTCATCGTGCAGAGAATGGTGTCCCTGTCCATCACCGATTACGAAACATATATCGACTACAACACCGACCGCATCATCGTCCGCTTCCCCTGGAAGGAGAACGAGGCCAACTTCGATCCCGAGGCTGCTGTAAAGGAGCTGGGCGAGACTGCCCGCCTCACATTCCGTGAAGGATACGAGACGGATGCCACAGGCGCCCCCTCCGGCATAACCGCAGAGAACATCATCCTGGAGGGTGCGGACGTTGCCGAGGCATATGCCTACTACGACACCCACACCAGTGACGGCAGCGGCACAGAGTGGCTGGTTGCACTGCGCCTTGACGATGCAGGCAAGCAGAAATTCGCCGATGCTACCTCCCGCCTGTATGCGGAAAACGGCACCATCTCCATATGGATGGATGACACCTGCATCTCTGCCCCCACCGTAAATGCGGTCATCACCGACGGCAATGCCACCATAAGCGGAAACTTCGATGCGGAAAGCTCCAAGAAGCTGGCTGACCAGATAAATTCCGGCGCACTGCCCTTCAAGCTGGTGACCTCCTCCTTCTCCACCATATCTCCCTCACTGGGCGCAGGCGCTCTGGAGGCCATGGTGCTGGCAGGGATCATCGCATTCTGTGCAATTGCAGTGTTCATGCTCATAGTATACCGTCTGCCGGGCTTTGTTGCTGTGCTGTGCCTTGTGGGACAGGTTGCAGGCACTCTTGCCTTTGTCAGCGGGTACCTTGGCTTTGCCGATTCGAGCATACTCACCATACCGGGTATCGCAGGTATCATCCTTGCGGTAGGTATGGGCGTTGACGCAAACGTTATCACCGCAGAGCGCATAAAGGAAGAGCTTGCTGTTGGCAAGACCCTTGACGGCGCACTCCAGAGCGGCTACAAGAGAGCATTCTCCGCCATTCTGGACGGAAACGTTACCATGATACTCGTTGCCATCATCCTCATGGGCGCATTCGGCACCACCGACAGCCTGTGGGCAAAGCTTCTGAGCTTTGCGTTCTTCATGTTCGGTCCTACCACTGCGGGTACCATCTACTCCTTCGGCTACACCCTCATGACAGGTACGGTGCTCAACCTCTTCTTCGGGGTGCTCTGCGCAAGGCTCATGACCATGTCCCTGTCACGCTTTAAGGGGCTTCGCAGTCCCCGTCTTTACGGAGGTGCAAAGAAATGAAGCTGCCTGAAACAAAATTCCACTTCGGATTTATGAAGAACCGCAAAGTATACTTTATACTCTCTGCGGCACTGGTAATATTCTCCATCCTTTCCACGTTCATATTCGGCGCCAAGCTTGACATACAGTTCAAGGGCGGTACCATCATAACCTACCTGTACAGCGGAGACATTGATGCCAACGAATTCAAGGCGGCAGCCTCCGAGGCCCTCGGGGGCATAGGCCTGGATGTGACCACAGGTACAGACTTCAACACAAAGCGAAACAACATCCAGCTCACCTTCCTGTCAAACTCCGGCCTTACCGCAGACCTGCAGGCAGAGCTTTCCGCAGCCCTTTCCGAAAAGTATGCCGCAAATGAGCTGGAGCTGCTGGAATCCACGGACGTATCCCCCTCAGCCGGCTCCGAATTCTTCAAGAAATGCCTTCTTGCCGTTGTACTGGCGGCTGTGGTGCTTATCCTCTACATTGCCGTGCGCTTTAAGAACATAGGGGGCTGGCTTGCGGGCATATGCGCCATTATCGCACTTCTCCACGACTGCATCATAGTATACGGCTTCTTCGTGGTATGCGGCATGGAGATAGATGCTAACTTCATGGCGGTAATACTCACCATTTTAGGTTATTCCATCAACGATACCATCGTTATCTACGACCGTATCAGAGAGAACAAGATGCTCTACAAGGAAAGCCTTTCCCTGAGAGATCTGACGGACTTCTCCATCAATCAGTCCTTTGTGCGCTCCCTCAACACCTCCATCACCACCGTTATGGCAATGCTCGTAGTTACCGTGGTAGCCATCGTATACGGTGTGGATTCCATCATCTCCTTCTCCCTTCCTATGACCGTAGGCCTTGTTGTGGGCACATACTCATCCCTGTGCCTTGCAGCTCCCCTCTGGGTATTCCTTGAGGAAAAGGTGGGCAAAAAGGGCGGCGGCAAGACTGCCGAGGCAGCACCTGCAAACTAATATTGTATTACAAAAGCCTTAACTCCCCGATGTTTTATTCGGGGAGTTACTTTTTTTCAAAACCATTGACTACATGACCAAAAAGTGATATACTGTCATTAAGTATCTGACAAAGATCCAAAACGTACATTCTTTTATAGATCAAGGAGAACAATAATGAACAAGAGATCAATTGCCATAGCCGCTTTGTGCCTTATGCTCTGCGCCTGCGGCACCACATCTGCCCCGGCTGACACTGCCGCCGACACCGCTGCACCTGCTGCCGAGACCACTGCTCCCGCTGAGGAGGGCACCAAGGTGAGCATCACCACACAGGCTGTGCCCACAGAGCCTGTGGATCTTTCCGCAGGACTTACGGACGCCATGTATCAGAGGGCACTGCTCAACGAGGGCAACAAGGCACGCCTTGCATCGGTTATGAAAAGGGCTGAGAACGGCGAAAAGATAACCGTGGGCACCATTGGCGGCTCCATCACCCAGGGCAGCCTTGCCTCCAACCCCGACAACTGCTATGCGAGCCTTTTCTATAAATACTGGAAGGAAAAATTCCCCTCCACCGAGGTGGAATTTGTAAATGCGGGCATTGGCGGCACCAATTCCTACTTGGGAGTACACCGTGTGGAGCCCCAGCTTTTAGCATATGAACCTGATGTGGTCATAGTGGAGTTTTCCGTCAATGACGGGGACAGGCTCATGAACAAGTATTCCTACGACAGCCTTGTGAGGAAGATCCTGAACGCCCCCTCACAGCCTGCGGTGATACTCCTCTTCACCACACAGGAGAACGGCACAAGCTTACAGGAAACACATCTGGAGATAGGCCGTGCCTATGACCTGCCCAGCCTTTCCTACCGTGAGATAGTATATCCCGAGGTGGCAGCGGGCACCCTTGACTGGAAGGCAATCTCACCGGACAACATACACCCCAACGACGAGGGGCACAGCCTGATAGGGCAGCTTCTGTCCCGCTACCTGGACAGCGTATATGATGAGCGTGACAGCATAGACACCTCCGACCTTTCCTTTGACACCCCCGCCTACACCGCAGACTACTATGCCGATGCGGTGATGCTGGGCTCCGATGACATCGAGCCTGTAGAGATGACAGGCTTTGAGAAGGCAGGCAACGGAGTATACCCCTCCCTGTTCCCGGATAACTTTGTCACCGAGGATGAGGGCTACCTTAAATTCGAGACCGACTGCAAGTGCCTGGGCTTTTTCTATGTGAAGACCACCAGCGGCAAGGGCGGCAAGTACGACGTGTACATCGACGGGGAGCGCAAGGGCACCCTTGATGCCGACTTCACAGGGGGCTGGGGCACCTATGGTGAGACACAGCAGGTGCTCATCAACAAGGAGACCGAGCACCACACCGTGGAAGTAAAGCTGGCAGAGGGCTCTGACAAGACAGCCCTTACCATACTTGGGATAATGCAGAGCTGATAGGAGTACTTTATGAAGCTGAAGACCATACCTGTGATATGGGCGCTGCTGCTGTGCGCCTGTGCTTCACAGCCGGCTGCTCCGGAAGAGACCGAAACGGAACAGACAACGGAAAGCCTTTCTGTCACGGAAAGCACACAGACGGAAACCGCCCTCACCGAAACACAGACGGAAACAACAGAGCTGACCACCGCAGTCTCTTCCGAGACGACCGCAGAGGTGCCCGCCTCACGGGTGCCCGTGTTCACCTATGATTACAGTGAAAACCGTGTCACAGCCGATGATGACCCCGACAGGACACTGTACATAGGCACCAGAAAGGCTGTCAGCTTCCCGGATGCCGGCAACTATCCCCAGCTTGAAAATGCGGTGAACTCCCTTATGCAGGAGATAGACGAATTTTCGCATCAGGTGGAAAAAGACTACATCGAAAGCGCCAACGAATTATATGCCAATGACGACTCCCTCTTCAACGAGTATGATCTTTGCCTTACCCTTACGGAGGAAGTATCCGTCATACGCTGCGATGAGGACATATTCAGCTTTGTGGTGATGGTTGATGAATTTGGCGGCGGTGTACACAACTTCTGGAGCTATACTGCCTACAATTTCCGTGTATCGGACGGCACTCTCATCACACTCGATGACCTGACCCCCGACAAACAGGGGGTGCGCAAGGCTGTGGCGGAGAAGCTGACAGCAAAGTACGACCCTGAGATATTCTGGCAGGAAAGTGCAGATGCCACTCTGACGGAGACCTACGGGGAGGATCTGTGCGGCTACACCAGCTACTCTGAGGACGGAGAACCCTGGGAGCACGGTGCAATGAACTATGTGCTTACCCCCACAGGGGTGGTGTTCTTCTCCAACATATATGACATCACCTACTTTGCCGCAGGGCAGCAGTCCGCAGAGCTTTCCTTCGATGAATTCCCGGATCTCATAAACGGAGAATATGCCCCAAAGGGGGATGAATACTCCCTGTATCTGCGTGACGACAATGTGCTCAATCACGCTTTGCTCAAAACAGAGTTCGGCACAAAGGATGTGGTCATCAACTCCGTTTTCGGTGAAAGGGAGGACGGGGATTACGGCTTTGTAAACTTTGAGGTGAGAGTGGACGGGGAGGCACATACCATCGACATCGACTATCCCGAAGGAGATACCTCCATATGCTACATCACCGCCCGCATTGACCACACCCCGGACAGCGACACAATACACATCTTCGATTACAAGGGCAGGGAGCTGGCTTCACAGACCCTTTAGCCATCCAAAGGAGACCTTTCACAGGATGCTGTTTTCATACAATTTAGCATTTGAGTCTTTGCTTGACATAACTCCCGACATAATAAAGGGGCAGTGCGCAAAGGGGATAATACTCGACATCGACAACACCTGCACCACCCATGACAACCCGGTTCCCATAGAGGGGCTCCACGAATGGGTAGCCTCCATGGAAAATGCGGGGATAAAGCTCATTATCGTGTCAAACAACCACGAGCCCAGGGTGCGCCCCTTTGCGGAGCTTATAGGCCTTGACTTTGTGTGCGAGGGGGCAAAGCCCATGCCAAAGGGCTACATTGAGGGCTGCCGCCGCATGGGCATAAAATGCCGTGAGGGCATTGCCATAGGCGATCAGATCTACACCGACATATTAGGTGCCAATCTGTGCGGTATGCGCTCCATACTCCTGCGCCCCATAGAACCGGAAAAAACAATGTTCTTCAGATTCAAGCGGTGGGCGGAAAAGCCCTTTCTCCCCAAGGTGTACCGCAGAGGGTGAGCTCATGGATAAATATACGATAAGACGCTTTTTCAGGACCTTTGGCGTGCCGGGGCTTGTCACATACATGATATTTGCCATGGCACTGGTATTTGTGGGGGATCTGCTGACAGAGGGCAAATTCACCCTGTATATGGACTTTGACCGTTCCCTTGTCCTTTCCGGGCAGGTGTGGCGTGTGCTGACCTTTGCACTGCTGCCGGTAGACTCAAGCCCATTGTGGATGGTGGTCTCCGCCATTCTATATGTGAGCATCTCCCGCACACTGGAGGAAAAGTGGGGGGAGGAAAGGCTGACAAGGTATATCCTGCTGCTGTGGGTGCTGACCCTTGCCGCAGGCTTTGTCACAGGCTTCACCACCAATCTGTACATGATACCCTCCCTGTTTATCGTGTACGGCATACTCTTCCCCCATCAGCGGTTCAACCTCTTCTTTGCCATTCCCGTGGAAGCATGGGTGCTGGCGATCGTGGATCTGGCGGTAATGGTTTACTGGGCTGTAACAAACTGGGCTGTAACAGGCGGCATATCCCTTGGAGTAGTGGGGGCGACCCTCATCACTCTGGGTGTCTTCTTCCGCAAGGAGATAGTAAACGGGATAAAGACCATCATAAGAAAGATAAGATTTAAAGCAGGGCAGTAGGGATATGAAGAAGAGATTTTATATTATGCTTCTTTCTGCGCTCCTCCTGTTGCTTACAGGGTGCAGCGGCAGAAAACAAAGCTATGTCCGCCTTTCCCCGTCAGAGCTCACGATACTTGACGGCAAGCCCTGTGACCTGCGCCTTGTCTGCAGCGACAAGCCCGATGATGTTACCTATACCCTTGAGGGGAGCAGTATCATCTTAGCTGACAAGGGGCTTGAGGGTGTTACCGTCACCCCCGTTGAGGACGGGACATCCACCGTCAGTGTACACGACAGCAGCGGCACAGCATACTCTGCGGTGATAAAGGTCATTATGCCAAAGCCCCTGACAGAGCTTGAAAAGACAGGAGCGGTCACGATCCGTATCATCTGTGAGAACATACAGAACGCCCGGATCACCGTCACCAACAACACAGATGATACCATATCCTTTTCTCTGCCCGCAGGGTCATATCTTGCTTCCGATGATGAGATGTACCAAGATATGCTCGTGACATCCCCCCTCCGTGAGTCCGTCACGGCGGGTATCACGGTCACATATGATGTCAATACCTGCTGTATGGATATCCACCGTGCCGTCCCTGACGGAAACAGCGGCTACACCCTTTCCGCCGCATCGGACAGGCGGATAGAAGCCCTTTCCGGATATTTTGCGGAAAACGAAACGGATTACTGTGTGCGGCAGGCAGCTGTGTGGATACTCACCGACAACGCCACATTCGCAGACTGCGGCATACTGCAGAACAATTACGACCGTGTCATAAAGCGGGAACACTATGACACAGCACAGGAAATAATCGATTCGATCACATCATAGGCAGGAAAACACCCATGGATATCAAAGGATATTTGCAGGATACAAAAAAGAGCAAGGCGCTGCCCCTTTTCGGGCTGGTGTTCGTGCTGTCGGCAATGTGCTTCATGCTCTGCGCCGCACTGGGTGACGGGCTGTACCTCTTTTTCGGCGACTACAACTTTCAGCAGATACCCTTTTACTACCATGTACACGAGCTGGTAAGGAGCGGGCATTTCGGCTGGGACTTTGCCACCGACTTGGGCTCCGACCTGTTTGAAAGCTACACCTTCTATCTTCTGGGCAGCCCCTTCTTCTGGCTGACGATTCCCTTCCCCAACGAGAGTCTCCCCTATCTCATGCCCTGGTTTCTGGCACTGAAAACCGCCGTGGCAGCACTTACCGCCTATATCTACATCGGCAATTTCACGAAAAACACCAATGCCGCTGCTCTGGGCGGCCTTCTGTACAGCTTTTCCGGGTTCATGGTCTATTCACTCCTCTTCAATCACTTCCATGACCCTGTGTGCCTGTTCCCACTGCTGCTGTACACCTCCGACAAGCTCTTCATTGAGGGGAAAAGAGGGCTTTTCGCCCTTATGGTGGGGCTGTGCGCCGTTACCAACTACTACTTCTTCTTCGGCATGGTGGTCTTCACCGTCATGTACTTTGTTATAAACGTTATCTGCGGCCGATACAGGTTTACACTCCCCCGCTTTGTGCTGTACGGTGCAGAGGCTGTTCTGGGTGTGGTGTGCGCCGCAGTCATACTCATCCCCTCCATAGCTTCCGTACTCTCAAACGACAGAACCACGGCCTTTATCCGCACAAACCCCCTGCTATACTCCAATGAGCCCTTAAAGTACCTGTATATCCTCAAAAGTATGTTCACCGTGCCGGATATACCCCTGATACAGTTTTTCCCCGTATCAGACGAGCTGTCCTCCGCAAATGTGACGGCATATCTGCCCTTTGTCGGTATATGCGGGGTAATAGGCTATTTCTTTGCGGTAAAGGAGAAAAGGGACACCTTGAAGCTCACATTCATATCATCCTGCGTGTGTATGCTCGTACCCTTTTTAAACTCCCTGTTTTCCGCAATGAACCAGCAGTACTACGCCCGCTGGTACTTTTGCCCCATACTCATCATGTGCACCATGACCGCTGTCACCGCCGACAGGGACATCACCCTGATGAAAAATGGCATCATTCCCGGTATCTGCGCAGCCGGGGCTGTGATCATCGCCGCCCTTGTGTACAAGCTGAATTCCGGTGAGGCAAACGCCATGATACAGGCCGGGGATCAGCGCTTCATGTATATCCTCTACTGCACTATCCTGCCCATAGGCTGCATGGCGCTCATGTACTCCCTCTTCCATGACAAGTCCCTTGACACCTCCGCCAAACAGCTCGGCGCCATATTTGTGCGGTGTGCGGCAGTGGGTGTCATCACCACCTGTGTGCCTCTGGTGTTTTCCCACTTTATCCTAACAAATCAGCATTACAAGGGGATATACATCTCCGATTCAGCCAAGGTGAAGGAGATAGCCGCCGAGGACTGCTACTACCGTATCGACAACGACCACAATGCGGAGAATGTGGGCATCATGTGGAACAGATCCTCCGTACAGAGCTTTATCAGCCTTGTACACCCCTCCATCAGCCAGCTTATGTCGGAGCTGGGGTTTGAAAGGGGCACCCATTCCCAGATACCTCCCAACTACATGGCATACCGCTGTCTGCTGTCGGTGAGATACTACTTTGACACCCCCTACTACCTGGACGACGGCACCAAGAGAGAGCCCTTCGAGCACCCTATAGGGCTTGACATCTACACCTACAAGACCTCCCTTGATGATCTGGTGGTCTACGAAAACGACTGCTACATCCCCATGGGCTTTACCTATGACACATACACCACCGATGAAGCACTTGATGCCCTTGACAACAGGGCACTGAAAATGCAGGGGATGCTTGAGGCAGTGGTGCTCACGGATGAACAGGCAGCCCGGTATTCGGATATCCTTGTGCCCTATGACACCGCAAACGCAAAATATGATACCGACAGGCTCCGTGAGATATGCGCCGCAAAGCACTCCTGCGACTACTTCACCACTGACAGAAGCGGCTTTGATGCAGCCATAACCCTGGATGAGGATAAGCTGCTCTTTATCAGCATACCCTATGACGAGGACTGGCACGCCACCATAAACGGCGCTCCCGTGAAGGTGGAAAAGGTGAACTACGGCCTTATGGCAGTGCGCTGCGGCAAGGGCGAGAACATCATACGCTTTGACTACAAAAACCGCCATGTGCAGACGGGGGCGCTCATCTCCCTGTGCGGTGTGATGATACTTGTGATATACATATGTGTTCCGGCGCTTGTCAAAAGAATGAAGAAGGGGGAAAATGAATGAGATCAAAGATCGTAAACCTCAACCGATCCTTTGTAATAAGCGTTGCCGCAGGGAAAGGCTGTTACCGTCATCTGCAGGTGCCCGCAGGGATGACCCTTGATGAATTTGCGGATATGATACTCTGGGCATTCGATTTTGACAACGACCATGCCCATGCCTTCTTCATGGATAACAAGGTGTGGAGCAACAGGGACTGCTACTACGAGGCATCGGCAGATGATGAGAATGAATACCGCCACACCAACAACTATACCTTTCTCAGGGCGGGGATAAAGAAAGGGGACGAGTTTATCTTCCTCTTTGATTTCGGCGATGAGTGGATATTCCGCTGCAAGGTGCTGAAGGAGCTTGACGAAGCCACAGAAGAGCCTGCCATCATAAGAAGAAAGGGCGAGTCTCCCGAACAGTACCCCGACTATGATGAATACGATGATGACGATGAGGATGGGGACGACGACTATTACGAAGATGAGCCCCACTGCCTCCCTGCCCCGTATGTACCCCTGACAGATGAAATGCTTGATGCCGCCTTTGAGTACAGAAGATCAAAGGTCAGCAAAAAGCTGGGCAGGCGGGATATATTCGCCATCCCACTGCCGGACGGCGATGTGGGCTATGTCGGCATTTCTGCGGCAGAGAACGAACACATCGGGCTTTGTGTATACTTAGGCCAGAAGGGCTGGGATACATATGAGCTGCTCACCGGGGAGGAGTTCGCTTCCGACCCCGACACGAGGAACAAGGTGCTTGTCACCCAGAACAGGCTTGCCTGCTGCTTCTACAATTCCTATATGATCCCTGACGAGGTAATGGATGATATACGGGACTATACCGGCCGCAAAGGGATATCCCTGCGGGGGCAGAATGCGTACCCCATCTTTTTCAGATTTCTGCCCTGCCTTGCTCCCCAGCCCATTGACGAGGAGCCTTACAGGACTATAATCGTAACGGCTCTGAGGGCTGCCGCCGCACTGGCTGAGAAGCTGAAGACCTCCTCCAGAGCAGAGCTGTGCCTTACGGACAGCAGCCCCTCCATCCCCCTTGTGGATCTGCATGAGGGCAAGGCGGAGATAAGCTATGTCAAGCGCCCCTCATATTCGGGCTTTGAGTATCCCTCCCCCAAGGTCACATCCCTGCTGGAGACAAAGACTGCCTCCGGTGTGTATGAGGCTGAGTTCTTCTACGCTGATAAGACCCTGGCCCGCGATGATATACCGGGTGCGCCGCTGTTTTACCCGCCCATACTGCTTATAGTGAACAGCAGGGGCAGATCCTTTTGCGCAACATCAGACATAGATGTGGAAAAGCACCCCTCGGCGCTTGTTAACGACATCACGGATTCACTCAACGGTGCAAAGAAGCACCCGAAGGTCATCAAGGTGAGGAACGAACGCACAAAGGCACTGCTGGAGGATTTCTGCCGGGCAAACAGCATAACCCTTACAATGACGGATGAGCTCAGGCACATGGATGCAGCAAAGGCCGAGCTGATGGAAAAGTACTTTACCGCCGAGGACGATGACGACGGCGATGACGAGGAGCTCCGGGAGCTGTCACAGAAGGCCGCACCCATGGTAAAGCTGCTCAAGCAGATGGCAGCCGTTCACCCGGAGGCTCTCAGCGAGATGTTCAAGCAGATGGACAATGATACCAAGTCCCTGCTTCTGATGATCGCACTCAATTCCGAGGATACAGAGCTTATGAAGATACTTTACGACAATTTGTCATAGCAAGGCAAGTCACACATTCCACCCACAGACAAGAAAAGGAGATTTAAAATGAGTATAGCATTTCGCCCCGAAAGTATGTCAAGAATAACCACCCCCGAGCTTGCAGAGGTATTCATAGAGGATCAGATAAAGGCGCTGCGGCAGCAGATAGGGGACAAAAAGGTGCTCCTTGCCCTGTCAGGCGGCGTTGACAGCTCCGTTGTTGCCGCCCTGCTCATCAGAGCCATAGGGCAGCAGCTGGTATGCGTACACGTAAATCACGGCCTGCTGAGAAAGGGGGAGCCCGAACAGGTCATAGCCGTATTCAGGGATCAGATGAAGGCAAATCTGGTGTATGTGGATGCGGTGGACCGCTTCCTTGACAAGCTGGCAGGGGTCGCCGAGCCCGAGCGCAAGCGCAAGATCATCGG
>DGXE01000027.1:416-29491 GCA_002395525.1 Ruminococcus sp. UBA4240 | reverse complement strand
CTTGCAGGCGGTCTGCTGGACTACACAAGAGAGAGCCTGAAGTGATGATGGCTCTATGAGAAAAGAGATACTAATAAAGCATCAGAATGATGCCATGAATGAATGCGGCGACTTTGACGGAGCTGTAAATGAGTATTTCACCGACTATCCCGTGAGGGAGCCTTCGGGTGAGCAGGGCAGCTACCGCATCACAGAGCACCTTGCAGACATGAAGACCATAGGCGCAGTGCTTGCGAACCGTGGTAAGGATGTTATGGCACTGAACTTTGCCAATCCCGTACACGAGGGCGGCGGCTATGTTGTGGGGGCACGGGCTCAGGAAGAGGATATATGCCGCTGTTCCGGCCTGTACTATGCCATAAAGCAGGTGCGTGAATACTATGCTGACAATGCCCCTGCCTACGCAAAGGGCGGCACGGACAACATGATACTCACCACCAATGTGAAGATCATCCGTGATGATGAGTATAACATCCTCGAAGAACCCATGTATGCTTCATTCATAACCTCTGCTGCTGTGAACCGCTTCGCATCTCTTCTGTCCCATAAGAGGACGAATGAGATAATGGAGCAGCGCATCAGGAAGATAATATCCTTGGCCTTTGACAAGGCTCCGCAGGTGCTCATATTGGGTGCCTACGGATGTGGTGCCTTCGGCAACGAAAGGGCTGAGGTGCTCCCCATGTTTGAGCGTGCCATAAACGAGCTTGACAAGCCCTCTGACATGGAGATAATATTCGCCATTCCCAACATGGCAATCAACTGAAAAGGACTGGTACCAATGGATAAGATCAAAATGAAGACTCCACTTGTGGAGATGGACGGAGACGAGATGACAAGAGTCATCTGGCAGGATATAAAGGACATACTCATCAACCCCTTTGTAGACCTTAAAACGGAATACTATGACTTAGGGCTCGTTCACCGCAACGAAACAGACGATCAGGTGACCATCGACTCCGCAAATGCCACCAAAAAGTACGGCGTGGCTGTAAAGTGTGCCACCATTACTCCCAATGCGGCAAGAATGGATGAATACGACCTGAAGGAGATGTGGAAGTCCCCCAACGGAACTATCAGAGCAATACTTGACGGCACAGTGTTCCGCACGCCCATAATCGTAAAGGGTATCACCCCTTATATACCCACATGGACAAAGCCCATAACCATCGCCCGCCATGCCTACGGCGACGTGTACAAGAACACGGAGGCACAGGTGAAGAAGGGCTCCAAGGCTGAGCTTGTGGTAACAGCTCCCGACGGCACCCAGACAAAGCAGACCATCTACGACTTTGCGGATTCCGACGGCATCATACAGGGGCTGCACAACAAGGACAAGTCCATTGCATCCTTTGCACGCTCCTGCTTCAACTTTGCCCTTGACACCAAGAAGGATCTGTGGTTTGCCACAAAGGATACCATATCCAAGAAATATGACCATCGTTTCAAGGATATTTTTGCCGAGATATATGAAAATGAATACAGGGAAAAGTTTGAGGCTGCCGGCATAACCTACTTCTACACCCTCATAGACGATGCTGTCGCAAGAGTCATCCGCTCCGAGGGCGGCTATATCTGGGCGTGCAAGAACTATGACGGGGATGTTATGTCCGACATGGTGGCAACAGCCTACGGCAGCCTTGCCATGATGACCTCCGTGCTGGTATCACCCGACGGTGTATACGAGTACGAGGCAGCTCACGGCACTGTTCAGCGCCACTATTACAAGCACCTCAAGGGGGAGGAGACTTCCACGAACTCCGTTGCCACCATATTCGCATGGAGCGGTGCTTTCCGCAAGAGGGGCGAGATGGATGACCTGCCTGACCTCATCCGCTATGCTGATGCACTTGAAAAGGCAACTATAAGGACTATCGAGGAGGGCGTTATGACAGGCGATCTTGCCGCACTTTCCACCCTTCCCGACAAGCGCAAGGTCAACACAAGAGAATTCCTGGAAGAAATAGCAAAGAGAATAGAACTGTAAAGTAGCTCAAAGAGTTGGGAATGAAGGCTTTCTGTCCTTTGCTCCCTGCTCTTTGCTGTAACGGAGGCACCAAAATGGACTGCTATGATAACAGAGAGCTGAGCTGGCTTAAATTCAACAAAAGAGTACTGGAGGAGGCAGGCGACAGGAGCGTTCCCCTGGGGGAGCGGCTGCTTTTTGCCTCTATTTACCAGACAAATCTTGACGAATTCTTTATGATCAGAGTAGGCTCTCTCTACGACCGCACCCTTGTACACGATGATGCAAAGGACAACAAGACGGATATGACCCCCGCACAGCAGCTCAAAGCCATATACAAGCAGGTGACGCTGCTTTCCGAGCTGCGGGACACCACCTACGACGACATAGTGAACGATCTGCTGTCAGTGGGTGTGGAGCACGTTCATATTCCCTCCCTTACAGGCGAGGAGGAGGCATATCTGCGGGCATACTTCAATTCAGAGATACGCCCTGTCATCTCCCCCCAGGTGGTGGATAAGCGTCATCCCTTTCCTTTTCTGGAAAACAAGGCTATCTACATCGCAGCCCATCTTGAAACCAAAAACTCCGACAAGCTGGGGCTTATCCCCCTTAACAACAGCATCCCCCGCATGATACTCCTCCCAGACAAGCAGAAGCTCCGCTTCATTCTGGCAGAGGACGTGCTGATACACTACTGCGGCTCCATATTTGAGAACTACCGCATTGCCTCGAAGTGCATCATCCGTATCACGAGGAATGCGGATATAGATATGGAGGAGGGGCTTTACGACCACGAGGTGGATCTGCGCAAGAGCATGGAGGCTATCCTTAAAAAGCGCAGGAAGCTCTCCCCTGTCCGTCTGGAGATAAACGGCGACCTGGATGCGGAGATCACCAAAAAGCTGTTAAAGCACCTGGAGCTGAAGCCGGGTCAGGTAAGCTGTCTTTCCTCCCCTATGGATATGTCCTTCATATTTTCCCTCAGAGACAGGATGGAAAAGGCTCACCCGGAGCTCTTCTATGAGCCATTCTTCCCCCAGAGCAGCTCCTACATAAACCGTGGGGTAATGATGATACCCCAGATACTTTCCCACGACATACTGCTGTCCTACCCCTATGAAAGCATCAGACCCTTTATCTCACTTCTCTACGAGGCGGGGAACGATCCTGATGTAGTGTCCATAAAGATCACCCTCTACCGTGTTGCACGAAACTCCAAGATAATAGAAGCCCTCATAAATGCCGCTGAAAACGGCAAGGAGGTATTCGTCCTTGTGGAGCTGAGGGCACGCTTTGACGAGGAGAACAACATCGGCTGGTCAAGAGAGCTTGAAAGGGCAGGCTGCAAGGTGATGTACGGTCCCGAGAGCCTGAAGGTGCACTCCAAGCTGATGCTCATTACCCGCAAAATAGGCGGCAAGCTCCAGTACATAACCCAGATAGGCACAGGCAACTACAACGAGAAGACATCCGAGCTGTACACCGATCTGTCCCTTATCACGGCTGACAAGGCAATAGGCGCAGAGGCCAGCAGGGTATTCTATTCCCTGTCCATCGGGAATCTTGTGGAGAACACGAATTACCTCATGGTGGCACCCCTTGCCCTGCGCAACAAGATATGCGACCTTATCGACCGTGAGATAGCCAATGCCCAGAGCGGCAGAGAGGCTTACATTGGTCTCAAGCTCAATTCAATAACGGATCGTGTGCTCATAGACAAGCTGATCGAGGCCTCCTGCGCCGGGGTAAGGATAGATATGGTGGTAAGAGGCATATGCTGTATCATCCCCGGTATAGAGGGCAAAACCGAGAACATCACCGTAAAGAGCATAGTCGGGCGCTTCCTGGAACACGCAAGGATCTACATCTTCGGGAAGGGCGAGGAGAGCAAGGTCTATATATCCTCTGCCGACTTCATGACACGAAACACCATCAGGCGAGTGGAGGTTGCAGCCCCCATCAATTCCCCGGAGATAAAACAGAGGGTGCTGAATTACTTCAATATCCAGCTCTCGGACAATACAAGGGCACGCATAGCACAGCCTGACGGCAGCTATGTGCGTGCTGTCCCGGCAAAGGGGGAAACACCCGTATCCGCACAGGACTATTTCATGCAGGCAGCAGTTGCCGCCGCACAGAAGTACACACAGGGAAAGCCCGTAAGGGCAGTAGCACACAAGGTGAAGAGAAAAATGACATACAGCACAGCATTCAGACCCGCTGATATATTAGTGCCGGAAAAGGGCACAGACATGGAGAAATGGGCGGTAGTTGCCTGCGATCAGTTCACATCCCAGAGGGAATACTGGGAGAAGGCAAGGGAATACGTGGGAGATGCTCCCTCCACCCTGTCCCTTATCCTCCCTGAGGTGTACCTTAACGATGATGATGTTGAAGCCCGCATAGAGAGCATCAACGCCGAAATGGACAGGTACCTTGAAAGCGGCATATTCGACCTGCACAAAAATGCATTTGTGTACGTTAAACGTACCGACAGCACCGGCAAGGTGCGTGAGGGGCTTGTAGGGTGCATAGACCTTGAACAGTACGATTACCGCAGGGGCAGCACATCACAGGTGCGTGCCACTGAGGCTACCGTGCCGGAAAGGATCCCGCCCCGCCTGAAAGTGCGCAGGGATGCGGCACTGGAGCTCCCCCACATCATGATACTCATAGATGACCCCGGCAACACTGTAATAGAGCCTCTGGCAGACAAGACAGACCTGAAGAAGCTCTACGACTTTGACCTGATGGCAAATGGCGGTCACATAGAAGGGTATCTCGTGGACGGGGACAACATAAAGCCCATAGACAAGGCGCTTGGCAGGCTCAAAGAGGCTCATGCGGCAGATGACGGCTCTGTGCTTCTGTATGCAATGGGCGATGGCAACCATTCCCTTGCCACCGCAAAGGAGCACTATGAGACCCTGAAACGAAATGCCGACGGGGCTGATATGTCCGAACACCCCGCCCGCTATGCACTGGTGGAGATAGTGAACCTCCACTCCCCTGCCCTTGAATTTGAAGCCATTCACCGCATAGTGACAGGCATTGATCCCGATGACTTCCTTAATGAGATGAAGGAAAAGCTGTCCCTTGAGGAGAATGGCACATCCGAACAGCGCTTTACCTTTATAGCCCACGGCAGCGAGACAAACTACGGCATAGGTTCCCCCGCATCAAATCTGTGCGTAGGGAGCGTACAGGGCTTCATTGATGCCTATATCGCAGAAAAGGGCGGCAGCGTTGACTATATCCACGGAGCAGATGTGGTGCGCTCGCTGGCAAAGGAAGAAAACGCCGCCGGGATACTGCTTCCCGATATGGAAAAATCACAGCTTTTCCCCACGGTCATAAAGGACGGCGCACTCCCCAGAAAGACATTTTCAATGGGTCATGCCGAGGATAAGCGCTACTATGTGGAGGCTCGTAAGATCCGATGAACATAATATTCAGAAAAGCAGCAAATGCGGATATACCCCAGCTTATCGAAATGCGGAAGGGCTATATGCGTGAAACTCACACAGAGCTGACAGAAGATATACTCTTTGAGATAGCAGACAAATCAAAGGGGTATTTTCAGGAACATCTGAACCGTGACTGCATAGTATACCTGGCTGTTGATGAGGATACAGGCACTGTGGCTGCCTGCATATTCTTCCTTTTGATAAACAAGCCTGCCTCGCCCCTTTTCCTCACAGGAAAGACCGGCACCCTGATGAATGTATTCACCATAAAGGAATACAGGCGCATGGGTCTTGCCAAAAAGCTGGTATCCATGGCAATAGAGGACGGCAGGCGGTGGGATCTTTCCTATATTGAGCTGCGCTCCACCAAGGACGGATACCCCCTGTACAAAAGCCTTGACTTTGTGGAGGACAGATCCATCTATATGTCCATGAAGCTCCCGCTGGGTGACTGACAAACCAAAAAATCACATTACACGCCGTTATCACAGATAGCGGCGTGTTTTTTTGCATTGTGTTGCAGACAAAAAACTGATTTTCCTATTGACAAACAGGAAGATAAGATATATAATATATATACCCCTATGGGGTATATTTATATGATAACGGTGTATTATGGAAAATGAAAGCATAAATGTCTGTCCTCACTGCGATGACCGTAAAAAAGAGCGCTCAGAGGATGAGAAAAAGCAGCTTTTGTGCCGCCTTAAACGCATTGAAGGGCAGGTGCGGGGCATAGAACGCATGGTGGAGGACAATGCCTACTGCCCCGACATACTTATACAGGCATCGGCGGCTTCACAGGCGCTCAACAGCTTTTCCCGCACCCTTCTGGAGCGGCACATACAGACCTGCGTTACGGAGGATCTTAAAAACGGCCGTGAGGGCACTGTGGAAGAGCTGATGAACATACTGTCAAGGCTGATGAAGTGATGACATACCCCATGAAAGATAGTGAATAGGATGGATACATACAGAATAACAGGCATGAGCTGTGCTGCCTGTGCCGCCCGTGTGGAAAAAGCAGTGAACAGCGTGGAGGGCGTGGAATCCTGCGCTGTCAGCCTGCTGACCAACTCAATGGGTGTAAACGGCACAGCAAAGCCACAGGATATAATAAAGGCAGTGGAACAGGCGGGCTACGGCGCCTCCTCAGATACAGCCACGCAGGAAACAGCAAGTGCTAATGACCCGGTTTTTGAAAGCGAGACCCCTGCCCTTAAAAAGCGGCTTCTGACCTCAATAGGATTTCTTTGTGTACTTATGTACATATCAATGGGGCACGGGATGCTGGGGTGGTATATCCCTCCCTTTATTGACAATCCCCTGTCTGTTGCCGTTGTGGAAATGCTCCTTGCCATTGTCATAATGACAATAAACGGAAAATTCTTTGTAAACGGCTTCAAGACTCTCCTGCGTTTGTCCCCTGATATGGATACCCTTGTGGCTCTGGGCTCCTCCGCCTCCTTCGGATACTCTGCGGCTGTGCTGCTCATAATGTGCGATGCCGCCCACAGAGGGGATATGGACACGGTCATGCGGCACTCCATGGATCTGTACTTTGAATCTGCCGCCATGATACCCACTCTTATCACCGTGGGCAAGCTCCTTGAATCCATAAGCAAGGGGCGCACCACAGATGCACTCAAAAGCCTTATCAAAATGTCCCCACGCACCGCCAATGTCATACGGGACGGGAAAAGCCTTGTCATCCCCGCAGAAGAGGTAGTCAAGGGGGATATATTCGAGGTACACCCCGGGGAGATGATCCCCGTTGACGGCACGGTTTCCGAGGGTCTCACAGCAGTTGATGAATCAGCCCTTACCGGGGAGAGCATACCCGCAGACAAGAAGCCGGGTGACAAGGTATCAGCCGCCACCATAAACACATCAGGCTATATAAAATGCACCGCTGACAGAGTTGGCAGCGACACTACCATTTCACAGATAATAAAGCTCATCTCCGATGCCGCCGCAACAAAGGCGCCCATCGCAAGAATAGCAGACAAGGCAGCAGGGGTATTCGTTCCTGTGGTGATAGCCCTTTCTGTAATAACTCTTGTAATATGGCTCCTATTGGGCAGACCCTTCAGCTTCTGTATTGCAAGGGCTATATCAGTGCTTGTCATAAGCTGTCCCTGTGCCTTAGGCCTTGCCACTCCCGTGGCTGTTATGGTAGGTAACGGTGTGGGGGCAAAAAACGGCATACTCTTTAAGACAGCCGCCGCCCTTGAAGCAGCAGGCCGCACCGAGATAGCAGTCCTTGACAAGACAGGCACCGTCACAAACGGCACCCCCACGGTAACAGGGGTATATCCCGCCGACGGCATATCCGAGGAGGAGCTTTTACAGACTGCCCTGTCTGCGGAGGCAAGGAGCGAGCACCCCCTTGCCCGTGCCGTAGCTGACTATGCCAAAGCCATGGGGCTAAAGCCTCTGCCTGTATCGGAGTTCAAGGTGCTTCCGGGAGTGGGGATAGAGGCTGTATATGAGGGTCACCTTATAAGGAGCGGCAATGATATAGCAGAGCACCTGAACAGTGAGCAGTCCGCACTTTCAGAGCAGCTTTCCGCACAGGGCATGACCCCTCTGTACTTTGCCTCAGACGATGGATACATTGGCATGATAGCCGTGGCAGACACCATAAGGGATGACAGCGCCGCCGCAGTGTCAGAGCTGTCCGGAATGGGTATAGCCACTGTAATGCTTACAGGTGACAATCCCGCCACAGCCCGTACAATAGCGGAAAAGGCAGGTATAAAGCACGTCATAGCACAGGTTATGCCCGATGACAAGGAACAGGTCGTAAGGCGGCTGCAGGAAGTGGGTAAGGTGGCAATGACAGGTGACGGAATAAACGATGCCCCTGCCCTTACCCGTGCAGACACAGGCCTTGCCATAGGCTCAGGTACGGACGTTGCCATAGACAGTGCAGATGTAGTGCTGATGAACAGCCGCCTGTCGGATGTCAGCGCCGCTGTAAGGCTGTCAAGGGCGACCCTTCGCAACATAAGGCAGAACCTGTTCTGGGCATTTTTCTACAATATCATCTGCATACCCCTTGCGGCAGGGGTCTTCATCCCCTTGAACGGGTGGGAGATGTCACCCATGATAGGGGCAGCCGCAATGAGCCTGTCAAGCTTCTTCGTATGCACCAACGCACTGAGGCTCAATCTGGTCAATATCCGTGACCCCCGCCGTGACAGGCCGATAAACAGGGATATACCCGCACTTTCTGCGGTAATATCAGATATACAAAGCTATTTTGATGAAAGGAAGAATAAGACCATGACCAAGACTATGACTATTGAGGGCATGATGTGCTCTCACTGCGAGGCAAACGTTAAAAAGGCTCTTGAAGCTGTCGAAGGCGTGACAGCCGCAGAAGTCAGCCATGAAAAGGGCACTGCCGTAGTAGAGCTTTCAGCAGATGTAGCAGATGATGTGCTCAGAGCCGCCGTTGAAGCAAAGGACTACAAAGTCAAGGGCATCGCATAAGCCCGGGGGAGAAACACTATGCTCATGCACACCATACCCTCCATGGGACCATTCGGCACCAACTGCTACCTTGTCTGGGATGACAATATGGACGGTGTCCTGATAGATGCTCCCTGCGACCCTGGGCAGATCATGGCAGTTATCTACGAAAAGGGCGTGTATCTTAAAAAGATACTGCTGACCCACGGTCACTGCGACCACATAGCGGCAGCGGCGCAGATCATGCGCACCACCGGGGCTGACTGTGTGATACACGAAAACGATCTGAAAAAGCTGACAAACGATGACTCGAACCTTACACGCTACTTCAATCTCCCGCCCACAGAGCCTGTCACAAGCGCACAAACTGTACAGGACGGGGATGTGATAACAGCAGGCACACTGGAATTTGAGGTGCTGCACACTCCCGGCCACACATCAGGCTCTGTATGCTATATCTGCGGCGATGTGATGTTTACAGGAGATACCCTTTTCAAGGGGAGCATGGGACGCACTGATATGTACGACGGCAATGAGGAAGACATCTTCTCCTCCCTTGCTGTGCTCTATGCCTTTGACACAGCCACCCCCTACAAAATATATCCGGGGCACGGAAAGCCATCCACCCTTGATGAGGAACGCAGAAGCAATCAGTATATGCTCTATGCCGCAAAAAAATACAGCATATAGCTCAAAGACAAAGCACAGCAGCCCTGCCGTGCTTTGTTTTTGTATTACACTGATTACAAAACAGATACAATATCCCGCCTAAAACAGGCATAATAATTAAAGTTTGAATACAGTGCATTTACAAATGCCTTGTTCCTATTGACATCGGAGGCGGTTACTGTTAATATATAGTGAGATTATTATGTGCAGTAGTCTGTACTCATACAGATGATGAGTAAGATCCATGCACTTTGCATACAATCGGAGGAAAACAATGACCGCAGATCTTGATAGGCTTTGCATGGGATGTATGGAGGAAAAGGGAAACGAGGATATCTGTCCGTTCTGCGGATATGATTCCTCTGTGCCTGTCATCCCCTCCTATCTCCCCCCAAGAACGATGCTGCACAGCAGATATCTTGTGGGCAAGCTGCTCCGCTACAACGGGGAAAGTGCAGAATATATCGGATTTGATACCCAGGCAGGGGTAAAGGTGACCATAAAGGAATATATGCCCGATACCCTGTGCAGCCGTACCAAGGACAGCCCGGTACTGTCTGTGCGTTCAAATTCCGTAGCCCAGTACAAGGCGTTCATGTCGGAGTTTGTAGAGCTCAACAAGACACTTGCCAAAATGCGCACCCTTTCCCATATAAATCCTCCCACGGATATGTTCGGAGAAAACAACACAGGCTATGTCATATTCAAGTACATCGAGGGCATAAACCTTTCCAAATACCTGAAGGAGAATGCGGGAGAGCTTTCATGGGACACAGTCAGGGAGATGTTCCCGCCTATATTTACCACCTTGTCCCTTATCCACAATGCGGGTGTTATCCACAGAGGCATTGCACCTGAGAACATCATTGTAGGAAAGGATAACGATCTTAAGCTCATAGGCTTTTGCATATCCGATGCCAGAACGGCGAACACAGAGCTTTCAAGCGAGATATACAGTGGATATGCCGCCCCTGAGCAGTATTCCTCCAGCAACTGGCAGGGCACATGGACGGATGTGTACGGCTTGTCTGCCCTGCTGTACAGGATGCTTACAGGCACCACCCCCACAAACGCAATGGAGAGGACGGCAAATGACACTCTCCCCGAGCCCCGCAGCCTGAACAGCAATATCCCCCCCAATATCTCCAAGGTAATTATGGGCGGTCTGGAGCTTTCAAGAGATATGCGAATACAGACCATAACCGAGTTTGTAACACAGCTCTTTGAGGAGCCGGAATGGAACCGCAGGCAGCCTGACGATGACGGCGATGAAGAGGAGGATCCCGTAAGAAGATCCTCACAGAAAGCAAAGAAAAAGCAGCCCAGCAGGCACAAAGTCTTCTGGATAGCGCTGGTAAGCGCTGCAGTGCTTATGATGGGGCTGATGACATTCCTCATCACAAGCCTTGACGACCACAGCGATTCCATGCTTGTAAATATGACCACTACAACAGGCGTGCTGTCGGATATTTCGGATATGACCACCGACGACATGACACAGAGCGATATATCAGAGAGCGACACAGGGCTTACCTTAGATGAGGCAGACGGATCTGCATCCCTGCCTACCCTTGCGGTAACAGGCTCCGAGGGTGAGAGCGATGCCGCACAGACATCCGTAAAATCAGGCTCCACAGTGTATGTTATGAATGACCTTGTGGGCAAGAGCTACGACACTGTAAAGAACTCCGCCATCATCGAGAACCTGACCATAGTCTGCGACTATGTATACACCAACGACTATGAAAAGGGCACCATATTCGCACAGAGCATAGCAAAGGGCGAGAACTATGCCAAGGGGGATGAGTGCGTCCTCTCCATAAGCATGGGCTCCGGTCAGATAGAGATACCCGACTTTACAGGTCTTAACAAGAGGGATTATTTTGAGCTGCTGGGCAGCCTTGGCATCAAGTATGAGGAAAAGTATTCCGAGACTGAATCCGTGCTCAATGACTACGTAGCATGGATAAGCAAGGATCCCGGTGAGATCATCGACCTTGAGGCGGGTGAGGTGCTTGAGGTATATGTTGCAGTAAACGACCTCCATGAGACCACCACCGTCACCACCACTGTTGTCACCATTCCCACAGAGACTACTACAACAGCATTTGTTACCACCGTGCCCCCCGCACCTGTAACTGTCACCACACAGGAGGCACCTCCTCCTTATGTGCCCTGGGAGGATACTGAACCCGGAGAAACACAGATAACCATGCGCGGCGATTATTAAATACTCCGGCTCCGTTTTTGCGGAGCCGATTTTTGTTGACATAAACTGCTTTCATATGATATAATAAAGCAAAGGATGGGATGCATATGATAAAGAAAGCACTTGCTGTTGCAGGCACCGGGCTTTTCATACTTGCGTTCACCTTCGGGTGCATAGCATATGAAAGAAGCCCCATATATGACGCAGTTTCCCAGGCAACGATCCAGCCAGGCAAAGAATGGAGTTTTTCCATGATGGATTTCCAGCTGGCTAAGGTAGAGACACAGCGGATACAGGTGGAAGAGGACGGCTGTATATACACATTCCTTGTCAATTCCGAAGCCCTGCGGGAGGATCGCACCGACTGTATGCTGTGCAGCACCGACCCTGCCTATGAGGCGGACAGCCGGGAAGCTCTGGAGATAGCCGGTGATTATTTTGAACACGACATGACCCTGTGCCCTGTTACTCCCTTTATGTTCCGTTCCTATGTTCACAGCGGCAAATTCGATATTATCCTCTTTTCCAAGGAAGAAAGCTATGACGATACTCCGTAAGTTAAATACCATAGTGGCAAGGATAATTATCCTTCTGCTCATACTCCATGCCATATTAGGCTCACTGATGATGACAGGGGTCATTACATTCACCTCAAAGGGACTTTCCCATACTCTTGAAGCATTTGTCTGGCTCCACGCTCTCATAAGCATCATATTGAGCATCCCTTCTGTAAGGGCGGGGATAAAGAGCGGCAAGTGGTATTTCCGAGAGAACGCCGCCTTCTGGTCGATGCGAATAACCGGCATTGCCATGGCAATCCTCATCATACTGCACTTCCGTATGTTTACTGTACGGGTGAACGGATACCTTTTCCTTGAAGAATTCGGGTTTTTCAAATATATTATGATGCTCCTGCTCATGATGTGCATAGTCATCCACGGTACCCTTGGCATCAGATCATCCCTTATCAAAAAAGGAAAGGCAGAGTACAGGGAAAAAACAGAACTGTATTCCCTCTCCATCTCCACAGTGATGCTGTTCTGCGCAGTATGCACCACATTGTATTTCATAGGGTGGGCGTTATGATGAATGCAAATATCCTTATAGTAGGCTCAGGGGCAGCAGGACTTAATGCCGCCCTCACCCTTGCCAAAAAGGGCTGCGGCTGCCTTCTTGTCTCGGAAAGCCCTTCGGAAAGGGCACAGTCTAATATGGCGGAGGGCGGTATCAATGCAGCCCTTGACAACTGCGGCGAGGGCGACAGCCCCGAGCTCCATGCCGCTGACACCATAAAGGCGGGAAGAAATATCGCCTCTCCTGCTGCGGTAAACGGTCTGTGCAATGCGGCTCCCCGCATAATAGAGGAGCTTTCCGCCATGGGAATGCCCTTTGACCACACAGCTGACGGAAAGGTGGCACAGCGTGCCTTCGGGGGGCAAAGCAGGAAAAGGACCTGCTACTGCGGATCTGAAACAGGGCTGATACTGATGCATACCCTTATCACCATGGCCAGGAAATACGAGGCTCAGGGGCTCATCAGGCGGGAAACAGGGCTTTTGTTCCTGAGAGTGCTGACAGATGACAAGGGCATATGCGGGGCTTTGTTTGCCGATAAGTACACCGGGAAGATATGCCGTATCACTACACGGGCTGTAATAATGTGTACAGGAGGGCTAAACGGCCTTTTCGGCATTGCCACAGGCTCTGTCCTGAACAGCGGCACGGCAGCCGCCTCCCTGTTCACAAGCGGTGTGGAATTCTCAAACCTTGAATTTATCCAGTTTCACCCCACCACCTCCCCTCTAAAGGGCAAATCCATGCTCATCTCCGAAGCCGCAAGAGGTGAGGGGGGCATACTCTACACCCTTGAAAACGGTCAGCGGATACGTTTCATGCAGGGGTTTGAAAAGGGGGATCTGTCCCCCCGTGATGTCATATCCATAGAGGAGCAGAAGATAATAGACAAAGGCGGAGATATCTACCTTGACCTTACCGCCCTTGACGGAGACATCATAGACAGCAGGCTGGGGAGTCTGAGAGAAAGCTGTAAAATGTTCCTTGGCATTGATATGAAAACAGCCCCGCTGCCCGTAAGACCCGGTATACACTACTTCATGGGGGGCGTAAGGACGGACAGCAGCCACAGAGCCTCCATAGACGGGCTTTTTGCCGCAGGTGAGGCTGCCTGTATCTATCACGGTGCCAACCGTCTTGGGGGGAACTCTCTTCTCGGGGCACTGTACGGCGGCGAGTGTGCAGCATATGCAGCACTTTCCGCAGACAGGGAAGAAACAGAGATCACAGCCACATCCGAAAGTGTGGATATTTACGAGGTAAAGGCGGCTGCACAGCAGGATGAGGACATACGCAGACAGCTGTGCCGTCTTGGAGTGATACGCACTCCCGAGGTCATTGCGGACGTGCAGGAAAAGCTGTCCTGCATAGAGGAGCAAGCCAGGGGGAAAGAATATCTTCACAGCAGGTGCCTGCTTGCCATGGCAATTGCAGAGAGCATCTCGCAGCGCCGTGAAAGCAGGGGCGCACATCTTCGCACGGACTTTCCCGATACTCTCCCCGAGTACAGGAAAACATCCACAGTATACTATGACGGCGTGATAAAGCACCGCTTTGATGAGGTGGGCGAATGAAAAAGATCATCAAGATAAAACGCACTGCCGAAAAGGGCAGGCAGTTCCTTGAACCCTTTTTATATGAGGGTGACGGAAACGAAACGGTCATAGACTTCCTGGAGGAGATAAATTCACGGAGTGAAATTGTAAATGCCGACGGCAAGCCATCTCAGCCCATTTCCTTTAACTGCTCATGCAAGGAAAAGAAGTGCGGTGCCTGTGCGATGGTCATTGACGGGAAGCCACGGCTTGCCTGTACTGTGCATATGCGGGAGCTAAAGGAGAATGCCCTTATAGAGCCCCTCTCCAAATTTCCCGTCATACGTGACCTCAGCGTGGACAGAACC
The DNA here is from genome assembly GCA_002395525.1 of Ruminococcus sp. UBA4240. GTDB lineage: Bacteria > Bacillota > Clostridia > Oscillospirales > Ruminococcaceae > Huintestinicola. The sequence continues at coordinate 14,723 of DGXE01000027.1, read as the reverse complement.
ATAATGTACAATGGGCAGGAAACACTCAAAGCATGGCCGGAGGCACCGCAGGAGCCTATGGATACAGATGCTGTACGCTGTCTGATGTGCGGGCTGTGTCTGGAGGTGTGCCCCAATTACATCCCAGGCTCCTCATTTACAGGCGGTGCAGGGGTCGCAGGCGCCGCACGGGGCATGGACAGCACCGATGCTGCGCATACAAAAGACGTAAAGAAGGAATACATGAAGCACTTCTTCCGGGACTGCGGGCAATCCCTTTCCTGTGTAAGGATATGCCCTATGAATATCCCACTGGACAAGCTGCAGGCAAGACTTGCCAAAAAGAAATAAAAACACCCCCCTGTCAGCCATGACATCATGTCAAAAGCTGACAGGGGGATGCATATGCATAAAAATAAGGAGCCCCGAAGGACTCCTCATTCCTAATATTCTTACAGAACAGCGCCGTTGCCGTCAACGCCTGCGCCTGCAGCAACATCCTCAGCAGAGCCAGCAGATACTACATAGTAGGAAGCGCTGGAAAGAGCCACAGTGAAGGTGCCGTCGCTGTTAGCGGTAACAGGGCCCTCGTTGGTGATCTTGCCGTCATCGGTGATGTGGTAGTTGTTAGCCTTGGTGAGATCCAGACCATCGGGAACAAAAACCTTGTTCACTCTCAGGTTGATGGTGCATCCGAAGCTGCCAGTCCAGCCAAGGGGTATGATAGTTACCTCATTGGTATCATCGTTGCGGATTATCTCGAAGCCGATCCTGAATCCCTTGGTACCCTTAACGGAGCTGGGATCTATGGTGTAGCTGTAGTCACCGGAAACAGACTGGAACTTTACAGGGCCGCTTGCAGTGGCAAGTGCGCTCTTAGCGCCCTTTGTAAAGGAAGCGCCCTTTGTAGGGATCTTGATGGAAGTACCCTTCTCATCAGCATTCTTCACACGCTCTTCGGTAACAACGGTATAGTCGATCTCATCCTTGGAGCCGGTGCTGTCAGATGTAGTAACTATGGGGGTGATAAGCCCGCTAATGGTACCTGAAGGGAGCTTGGGGCCGCTTGTGCTGGGCATGCCGCCCTTGTTTTCATTATAGTCGCCTGCGAATACGACTGCCCCAGAAGAAGCGATCACTAACGCTGCTGCCAGTGCAGCTATTCTCTTCTTAATCATCTTTCATTCCTCCTATATCATGCACGTCAAAAATGACGACACTTCATATAAATACAATGGTATTTTAGCATACTATAACGTAAAAATCAAGAAATTTTACATCAACACACTATTTTTCTACATTCTGTATAATTATTCTTGTATCGGTCAAATATTTTAGGCGTTTTGCACATATCATCTGATCTTTTTACGGGGATACCTTGACGGTGTAGATGTTACCTTCTCTATCACTATGATCCGCCTTTTCTCTCCGTCGGGCAGAGTATAATCCTTCTGCAAAGAAAGCTGTCCCCCAAGTTCTGAGATAAGTGCTTCACACTCACCCGCATCCTCAGAGGGAGTCTTCAGTGCGATAAACTTACCCCCCGGCTTTGTAAGGGGCAGACAGTATTCGCACAGCACAGGCAGCGCTGCCACAGCACGGGCAGCGACCGTGTCAAAGGGCTCCCGCAACTTTCCTCTCCCTGCATCTTCAGCACGGATGTGTATACATTCCATAGGCAAGACCGCCTCGGAGACCTCACATAAAAAGTCTATCCTCTTGCGAAGGCTGTCTATGAGGGTCACATCAAGCGAAGGGTCATGTATCTTCATCACAGCCCCGGGAAAGCCCGCACCCGTGCCCACATCAGCCGTTTTGCCCCGGGGCACTGCGTATGCAAAAGGCATAAGGCTGTCAAGGATATGCTTCACAGAGACATCATAGGGCTCTGTTATGCGTGTCAGGTTCATCACCTTGTTCTTTTCGAGCACCATGGCGATGTAGCGCTCATACAGGGCGTACTCCTCATGTGTTATCTCAATGCCGTATTCCCTGCACATGGCGGCAAGCTCATTTTCGGGTATAAGTACCATATCGTTCCTTTCAAGTCTGTCTGAACATAGTGCCCACCATTACCACAAGGGGCAAGGTAAGGCAGGAAAGCAGTGTGGTGGCTGCAAATATCACCGCAGACAGCTCCGGCTTTTTCTCAAAGCGCAGGGCAAACATGGTGCCTGTTGCCGCCGCAGGGCATCCTGATGCCACAAGCACGGTCATGAACACTGTTTCCGGTATGTCAAGGGGAAGAAAACGGAATACAAGGAAGAACAGCCCCGGGCATACTATGAGCCGCAGCAGAAGAGCCGCATATACCTCCTTTGAACGTATCTCCTTCTTGATGTCGGTAAATGCAATGGTAACACCTGCGCATATCATGGCAAGAGGAGTATTCATCCCGGCGATATGTGTGCCTGCCTCAGATACTATCTGGGGCAGAGTAAAGCCTGTCACAAAGGATATCATACCAAGGGCTATGGCTATAATTGACGGAGATGTGATTATCTTCTTCGGGGATATTTCCTTCTTGCCGCCAAAGAGTGCCACGCCATGTGTCCATACAAAGATATTGAACACTGTGAGATAGCCTGTGATGTACAGCACTCCCTCTCCGCCGAAAAGTCCGTTGATAAGGGGTATCCCCATAAAGGCACAGTTGGAATAGATAGAAGCGAACCGCACTATCAGAGCACCGTCGGTCTTGTTTTTGAAGTATACTATCTTCAGCACTGCCATAATGAGCAGAAAGGAACACAGCCCCAGCACAATAGACAGCAGCAGCCCCTTCATCAGAGCGGGATCGTATTCCCGCTGATAGGACATGAAGATGAGCACGGGATTTACCACGTCAAGCACAAAGCGTGACAGCCGTGCATTGGTATTTTTGTCTATGATAGAGGTCTTTCCGCAGAGAAATCCCACTGCCACGAGGATAAACATTATAACTATCTGCTTTATGCAGATAAGGGACAATTCCATATCATCACCTGCAAGGATCCGGAGGGTTATAGCAAAGACTCTGCTATTTTTCGTCAACGTGTACCTTTATCACAATGTACATTGCGATAAAGAAAAGGATAATGGGGCAGAACAGCCCTATATACATTTCAGAGCCGTCTGAAAAGGGGCGGCCTCTGTAGGTAAGGGTGAATATGGTGGATGCCACACGCTCCAGGATACCTACCACCACAAAGTAAACAGCCGTACTGCGCATATCACCGTAGGCGGTTATGAGCATCACCCCGATAAAGCCTATGAGCAGCACCGTAAAAAAGGACATGAAGAACTCCGAGGAGGTAAAGTCAAGCCGCTGCAGCATATCCCTTATGAAGTCCTTGCCGAATACACCCGTATATGCCACGTATAGCAGCGGACACACAGGATAGGCAACATACAGTCCCAGGTCGTTCCTTATCATCTGAAATACATAGCCGTATATGAGCAGTGCCGGGAAAAGCCCGTAGCCTACACCTGAGACAGCCGCCGCCGCAAGGTTCACGGTATTGGGCTTGAAGTCCCCGGTAAGATTGCCGAGACCGTATTCAAGTATGCACACCGGCACATATGTGAGTATGGCACAGAGGATCCCCTGTCCAAGGTTTGTTATCCCCTCCCCTGCGGCGAAAAAGGAAAAGCGGTTCTTCTCTATCACCATGACGAAAAGGTAGTTGAGCACCATGGAAACAAGGGATGCTACTATATGTGCATACTCCACCCCTGCAAGGCTCCTTGCAATCACCAGTACAAGCAGGTTTGCCCCAAGGAATATGACTATCTTCATTACGCTGAAAAGGCGCTCCATAAATGCCTTCAACATATCCATAAGATCACCTGAGTCCTTTTCTGATACTGTTCTCAAGGGAAGCCACAAGGGCGGTAAGCTCAAATTTCCCTTTATATCTGTCAAACTGCCTGTGGGCTATCTCGTCCGCCTGCCTGTACATATCAAGGCGAAGCATAGTCCGCACAAGACATATATCAGCCATAAGAGTTGCACGGCTGTCCGCCTCGGACATGAGCTTTACGAGCACAGTCACCGCCGCCTCATAGTCGCCGTTGGCAAATTCCCGCAGGGCTATGCTCCGCCGTCTCAGCAGTGTGTCGTCCTGCAGGATATAGCTTTCATTCTCCCCAAAGGTCTTTAGCATCTGCCCCTCCTTTTTCAGGAGAAACAGGCACAGCACATAATTATTGGCAAATGCAGGACGGCTTTCCCTTGACATCAGGGAAATATCCACCCCGGTGAAATGCTCCTCTGCCTTTTTAAGCTCTCCTCTGAACAAATACCCCTGTGCGATAAGAGCCTTGCAGTCCTCCGTGTCACGCTTTGACTTCAGAGTGGGAAGCAGCTCCTCCAGCATCTGCATATACCTTGCATTATACCCATGCTCCGCAAGGTATGCGGCAGTCTTTGAAAAGGGGCCTGACAGCCCCAGAAAGCCCTTTACCTTTTCGGATATGCTCATCTCTTTCCACCGTTTTCAGCCAGGGGCAGCCTACCGTACTTTATCTTGTAGTAAAGGGAAAAGACCGTATCAACAGCGAGCAGCGCCCCTATGCCTGCATGGATGAGCTTTGTTGTAAGATCCACATCATAGGTGAAGGTCACAATAAAGCAATAGACCGCAGCCGCAGCCTTTAGAAGTATCCCCAGCCATTTGACGATGAGCTGGGCGTATTCCTTCTTTTCTTCTATATCCCTGCGGGCTGTGACTATCATAAAGATAATGTCGAAGACACCCACAGCAAACAGCATAAACAGGATGATATCATATATTATCCCATATTCAAAAAAATCTATCTGACCCATATCCTCACCTGTTACTATGCGGAATATCTGTCCCTTTCAATGACAGCCAGCTCGTCACAGCGTTCGTTCTCAGGATGTCCCGCATGACCCTTCACCCAGACAAATTTTACATCATGTGTCTTTAGCAGAGGAAGCAGCGCCTGCCACAGATCCGTGTTGGGCACAGGCTTGCCGGATCGTACCCAGCCCTTTGACTGCCAGCTGTACACCCAGCCCTTCATAACGCTGTCGCAAACGTATTTGCTGTCTGTGGTAAGGGTGACGGCACAGGGGAATTTCAGCAGGGAGAGCGCCTTTATAACAGCGGTAAGCTCCATGCGGTTATTGGTGGTGTCCCTTTCTCCCCCTGAGATCTCCTTGGTGTGTCCCCCTGTGCGCAGTATAGCACCCCAGCCCCCGGGACCCGGATTGCCGGAACAGGCGCCATCAGTGAATATCTCAACTTCAGTCATGCCAACGCCTTTCACTCACTGTCATACAGGTGCTCCCCCGCATCTGCAAGAGCCATATAGGTATCGTATACCTTTGGGTGGCTGTGCTTAATGCGCACAGGCCGCAGATCCGTATCCACAAAGCAGTGGGATGTCTTTCCCCTTGCATGGAGCACGCCATTGTCGTCATATACCTCGTATATAACATCAAAGCGTGTCCCGAACTTGGGTATATAGGCCTTTATCACAAACACATCCCCGAATCTCATAGGGATAAGGTATTCACATTCGGCTGACAGCACAGGGCTCATTATACCCTGTGCCTCCACAGTTTCAAAGGGCAGTCCTGCCTGCTCGATGACATCCACCCTTGCCTCTTCAAACCAGCGGATGTAATTGGAGTGATGAACTATCCCCATGCGATCGGTCTCATAGTAGAATACCCTTCGGGTATATGGTTTAAGTCGCATATCGTTCCTCTTTGCGTCAGTTATTGGTGAAATATATGGAGCTTTCGTTCTCGGTAGTCTTAGGTCTGCTCATAAGGTTGTGCAGAGCCTCCTCGGGCTTTGCACCGCAGAAAAGCACCTTGTAGCACTGCTCGGTAATGGGCATGACTATACCTGTCTGCTGTGCCAGCTTATAGGCAGCCTCTGTGCAGATATAGCCCTCAACTGTGCCCACCTGACGCACAGCCTCAGCAGGGTCGGTGCCCTGACCTATGAGTATGCCTGCCCTGCGGTTGCGGCTGTGCATACTGCAGCAGGTGACTATGAGATCACCCACCCCTGTAAGTCCGGCGAAGGTCTGCATTTCACCACCAAGTGCTACCCCAAGGCGGGATATTTCCCAGATGCCCCTTGTCATGAGGGCAGCCTTGGTGTTGTCACCGCAGCCCATGCCGTCAAGGATACCCGCACACAGGGCAATTATGTTCTTCATGGCACCCCCCAGCTCGCAGCCCACCACATCATCGTTGATATAAAGGCGCATAGCGGAGTTTGACATGACCTCCTGGATATACTGTGCATCCTCGTGACGTTCGGAAGCCACTACCACGGAGGTGGGTATGCCTATGGCAAGCTCCTCTGCATGAGAGGGACCTGTGAGCACTACCACAGGGCGGCCAAGCTCCTCTTTGAGCACCACGCTCATGCGCTTTAAGCTGTCCTTTTCAAGTCCCTTGCCGGTGTTTACTATCACCGCTTTCTCAGGGATATAGGGAGCCGCCTGCTTTGCCACTTTCCGCACAAAGTTCACCGGTATACCGAAGATAACTATGTCACTGTCTGATATGGCGGATATATCAGCGGTAAGGTGTATCTCCCCGCTGATATGCACGCCGGGAAGCTTGGCCTTGTTTTCCCCGTCACGCCTGATATCCTCGATCTCGCTTTCAAATGCTGACCAAACGCAAACATCATGCCCCATGGAATTGAGCATCACTGCCAGTGCGAGCCCGAAGCCGCCTGAACCTAAAACAGATACCTTTATCATTATTCTTCCGCTCCTTTATCGGGTACGATGTCAGAATCATTCATAACATCAGTTTTCTTCTTGGCAAAAAGCCTGTTCTCCGTGCCGTTTTTAAGCCGCTCTATGTTGGCACGGTGCATATATATGAGTATCACCCCGCACAGAGCCGTTATCAGGGTATACCACAGGCAGTGGTCAAGGGGTTTCTTATCCCACAGGTAATTCACGCAGAAAGTAAGTATGGGATAGAATACCGCCGCAGAGATGGAGCCTACGGATACATACCTTGTGGCAAGAGTCACCACAAGGAAAAAGGGAATGATTATGCAGAATGTACGGGGGTCTATGATGATAAGGACAGAGCTTGCCACAAGCACGCCCTTGCCCCCCTTGAAGCCGTAGTACAGGGGGAAGATATGCCCGAGTATGGCAAAGAAGCCTGCAATATACCCCACAAGCTGACTGTCAACGGCACCATCAGGACACAGAAGCCTCACAAGGAGCTGTGAGAGCAGCACTGCCACTATTCCCTTTGCCAGATCCCCTATAAGGGTAAGCAGAGCCGGGAGCTTGCCGTAGCAGCGCAGAGTGTTGGTAAGCCCTGCATTTTTGCTGCCGTGCTCACGTATGTCTTCCTTGTACAGAAGCCTTACAAGTATGATTGATGAATTGCAGGAGCCCAGCAGATATGATATTATTGCTGTTCCCAGCAATGCAAGTGCGATCAAGAGTATCGTTCCTTCCCTTAAATAGATGCAAGAAGCAGAACAGACCAGCACAGAATTGGTGCTACTTGGTATCCTGCCTGTTCCTCTCACGGACCACCATTTTTACAGGTGTCCCCTCCAGACCGAAGGTGGTGCGTATCTGATTCTCAATGTAGCGCTGATAGGAGAAGTGGAACAGATCCGCACGGTTTACGAACACCACAAACGTAGGCGGGCGGGTGGATGCCTGCGTCATGTAGTATATCTTCAGGCGGCGCCCCTTGTCCGAAGGGGGCTGAACCCTTGCCACCGCATAAGAGAGCACATCATTGAGCATACCTGTGGTGACACGCAGACCGTTCTGCTCGTATACCTGCTTTATCATGGGAAAGAGCTTGTCCGTGCGCTGTCCCGTCTTGGCGGATATGAACAGGAAGGGCACGTAGGACATAAAGCTGAAATCCTGCTTTAGCTTTTCGGTATATTCAGCCATAGTGCCTGTTTCCTTCTCCACCAGATCCCACTTGTTGACAGCAACGATTGATGCCTTACCCTTTTCATGGGCATAGCCCGCAATACGGGAATCCTGCTCCGTAAAGCCCTCCACAGCATCTATCATTATAACGCACACATCAGCCCTGTCAACTGCCATATAGGCACGAAGGACACTGTAATGCTCTATCTTCTCGTTTATCTTGGATTTGCGGCGGATGCCTGCGGTATCTATGAACACAAATTTGCCCTGATCATTTTCTATGACCGTATCTATGGCATCACGGGTAGTGCCCGCTATATCAGATACTATGACCCTCTCCTCCCCTGCTATGCAGTTGATGAGAGATGACTTGCCCGCATTCGGCTTTCCTATGACGGCTACCTTGATATAGTCCTCACCGTACTGGGCATCCTTGTTCTCAGGCAGATATTTCAGCACCTCATCCAGCAGATCCCCTGTGCCGTGGCCGTGCTCGGCAGACACTGCAAAGGGATCCCCCAGACCCAGATTGTAGAATTCATAGAATTCCGGAGGCGGCTCCCCCACGCTGTCGCACTTGTTCACCACAAGAATAAGGGGCTTGCCGCACTTCTGAAGCATAGTTGCCACCTCATGGTCATCTGCGGTGACACCTGTGCGTATATCAGTCAGGAACAGTATTACATCGGCGCTGTCTATTGCCACCTGTGCCTGACGGCGCATCTGAGCCAGTATCACATCATCGGAGCGGGGCTCTATACCGCCTGTGTCAACAAGCATGAATTCCCTGCCGCACCACTCACATTCGGAGTATATGCGGTCTCTTGTGACACCGGGGGTATCCTCCACTATGGAGAGGCGCTTGCCCACCAGCTTGTTGAAAAGCGTGGATTTGCCCACATTGGGGCGGCCCACTACCGCTACTATGGGAAGTGACATATCATCGCCACCTTTCTTATATCAGCACATCAGAGGATCAAGCCCTGTGCGAGCTTAAACCCTGTGACGATCAACTCCTGTTAATAGTTTTAAAGCAGAGTGGAAGCCACTCTGCTTTAATAAACCATGATCATTCGCCCTTGCCTATCACCTGAACACCCTTGTAAAATCCGCAATTCTTGCAGACTCTGTGGGGAACGATGAGCTCACCGCAGTTAGGGCATCTTGTAAAGGTGGGAGCGTCGAGCTTCCAAACAGCACTGCGTCTCTTGTCACGTCTTGCCTTGGAAACCTTTCTCTTAGGTACTGCCATCCTACCGGCACCTCCTTACTTAATGTGCCGCATGATATCATTCGGCCTTTATTTTAGCTGCGGATGTATTCCCACAATCCCTTGCAGTTCTCATCACACAGCACTTTTGTCGGCATTTCAAGCAGGATATCGCTGACAGCCGTGTCATCAAGCTCTATATGATCCCCATGGGCTACTATGTAATCATCGTGCTCACTTGGATCCTCCCTCACCACTACGTGTTCAAAGGACAGCTCATAGGAGCGTGTCAAAGGAGCAAGACAGCGATCACATACAAAGTTTACCGAAAATGAGGCATCATATTCCACCGTGACAACTCCGGCAGTGTTTTTCAGGCGGCCTTTGAGGGTGACCGGTGTAGCAAACTCTATCCCCTTCACAGAGGCCAAGACCTCTGGGGAAACAGTTCCCTCAAAAGGCTGCTGTTCACCGGGAGTCTGGGCAACAGAACGTATATCAAGTGTCATGCTGTCCCCCGCCTTTCCTAAAAGCCGTGCTTAGTGCTTCCTGCTTTTCACAGACAATTGATTATACCACATCAAACGCAAGATGTCAAGCGTTTAAATTGGAAAAATCAGTTTTGCAGTCAGTTGATGGCATACTTGCTTACAGTGTCAGGCAGAGCAGACTTGTCTGCGGAAACGGTGAATACAACGTTTACGTCAGAGCCTGTCAGCTTGTCTATCTTTGCAAGGAGAGCGCCCAGACCGTCAAAATCAGCGCCGCCCACCTTGAGGATAGAATCCACAAATATGTCCTTTATATCATAGTTGCCGGCAATAAGGCCAGCTACCAGACCATAGAATGCCTCAAAGGAGAAGATGGCGTTGGCATCTGTCTCAACTATCCTGACACTGTGGCCAATGTCATATCTGAGCTTGTCATTCTTGTCGATGCAAACAACATAGCCGTCAGTAGCCTTCTCAGCCTTGTTTATCATTTCAATGAGGATCTTTGTCTTTCCGGAACCCTTGTTGCCTGTAATGATCTTAACCATAATAACTCCGTTCCCGGCGGTCATGTAGTTTTCAACGGCATACACACGGGAGAGCCGCCGTCTTCCCCCGCAAAGCCGTGAAAATCATCTTCCGAGCTTGCTTTCAAGCTCTGCCTTCCTGTCCTCGTAGCCGGGCTTGCCAAGAAGAGCGAACATATTCTTCTTGTAGCTCTCAACGCCGGGCTGATCAAAGGGATTTACCCCCAGCATATAGCCGCTTATGGCACAGGCCTTCTCAAAGAAGTATACCATATAGCCGAAGCTTTCCTCTGCGGTGTCCTCCAGCTCAAGCACGATGTTGGGCACGCCGCCTTCGGTGTGGGCAAGTATGGTGCCCTCCATGGCACGTCTGTTCACCACGGACATATTCTGCCCTGTGAGGAAGTTAAGGCCGTCAAGGTTTGACTCATCAGGCTCCAGGTAGAGATCCTTTGCAGGCTTCTTGATGTCAACAACAGTCTCAAACATGATGCGGGAGCCGTCCTGTATGAACTGTCCCATAGAGTGGAGATCTGTGGAGAAGATGCAGGATGCGGGGAATATGCCCTTGTTGTCCTTGCCCTCGCTCTCGCCGAAAAGCTGCTTGAACCATTCAGCCATCATAGTGAATGCAGGGTCGTATGCCACGAGTATCTCGGTGGACTTGCCCCGTCTGTACAGGATATTGCGTATAGCTGCATACTTGTAGCAATCATTCTCGTCAAAGGGCTTGGAAAGCTCTTCCCTTGCCTTTGCAGCACCTGCCATAACAGCATCAAGGTCACACCCTGCAACAGCCATGGGCAGAAGACCTACGGCAGTGAGGACGGAATATCTGCCGCCCACATCATCAGGAACAACGAAGGTCTCATACCCCTCCTTGTCGGACAGCTCCTTGAGAGTGCCCTTTGCCTTGTCGGTAGTGGCATAGATGCGTCCCTTTGCCCCCTCCTTGCCATAGCGCTTTTCAAGAAGATCCCTGAAAATGCGGAATGCAAGGGCAGGCTCGGTAGTCGTGCCGGACTTTGAAATGATATTTACGGAAAAATCCCTGCCCTCAACAAGGGAGATGACCTCGTTGAGATATGTGGGAGATATGCTGTTGCCTACGAAATAAACCTCGGGAGTATCCTTTTTGAGGGAGTTGTAAAGAGGAGACTTTATAAGCTCGATAGCAGCCCTTGCACCAAGGTAAGAACCGCCTATACCTATAACTATAAAGACCTGTGAATCACTCTTTATCTTCTGTGCCGCAGCCTTTATGCGGGCAAACTCCTCCTTGTCGTAGTCCACAGGGAGGTCGAGCCAGCCTAAAAAGCTGTTCCCAGCACCTGTGCGCTCAGACAGGATCTTTGCCGCAAGCTCCGTCTGGGGCTTTACATATTCAAGTTCAGATTTGCTGACAAAGCTCTCAAGGTGCTTTGTATTCAGGCAGATATTTGACATTAAAAACCATTCCTCCGATTTAAGGGGCGACTGTCCCCCTTGACCTTTTTGTGTTTGCACACACATATATTTTACTATATCTGCAGTTTTTTTGCAAGTACTTTTGAAAACGTTAAAACAAAAACAAAAATTTTAGTGATATGTGACAATGTTTCACTAATATCTTTGTGCAAATAGCAGATTTTATGTACAGACAAATCAAAACAGCCGTCCTCAAAGGAGGGGGCGGCTGTTTGCGGGGTGCAGCTTCTAAGGATGCTTAGTCCTTTATGTACTGCTTTATATCAGCGAAGAACTCAGCAGCATCGTCAGTGTGAGCCTCAAGCTCGATAGGCTTTGAAAGGTCAAGGCTGAAAATGCCCATGATGGACTTTGCATCAACTGCATATCTGCCTGAAAGCAAATCTACATCATAGTCACACATGGAGACCTTTGATACAAAATCTTTAACGTCGTTGATAGTAGAAAGTACGATGGTTGCCTTCTTCATAGTTTATTCCTTCTTTCTGTGGGAGATGTTATGTTACAGGAGGCTTCCCTTCTGTATGACCTAATATTATCAGATTTGAACTTTTAAGTCAAGAGGGATTTGCAATTTTTAAAAAATTATTGTATAATGTTACCGCGAATTGATAGTGAATTCCCAAGGATTGTGCAATTATTACAAATTTTATGGTACATTTTATGAACATTTACCAACTGCTATTGTTCCCTAAGGTAAGAATATGGAGACATTAAAAGTGCATTTTGTGACCTTCGGATGCAAGGTCAATATATATGAAACAGGAGTCCTGCGCTCGCTGTTTGAGGAAAACGGCTACACCGCTGTTGACTCCCCCGATGATGCCCACGTCATTGTCATCAACTCCTGTACCGTGACACAGACCGCAGACAGAAAGCTGCGCCGCACTGCCGTTTCCCTGAAAAACCGCTTTCCGGACAAGGTGCTGTGCATCACCGGATGCTATCCCCAGGCACATGAGGAGATACCCTTCCCCGCTGATGTGGTCACAGGGAACAAGGACAGGGGAAGGCTCATCTCAGCGGTAAATGCATATATGCAGAACAGGGAGCGTGTTTCCGATGTCTCTCCCCACTGTCGGGGGGACAGCTTTGAAGGCACCCTTATAAACGGTGAAAGAGGCCACACAAGGGCATTCATGAAGATACAGGACGGCTGTGATATGCACTGCACCTACTGTATCATCCCTGCCGCAAGGGGTCATGTCCGTTCAAGCTCCATAGAGGATATACGGGCACAGGCGAAGCTATTTGCGGCAAACGGCTGCAAGGAAATAGTGCTTGTGGGCATCGACCTTGCCTTTTACGGTCTGAAGGAGGGGCTGCGGCTTTGTGATGCGGTACACGCCGTGTGCGGAACAGAGGGTATAGAGCGGGTAAGGCTGGGCTCTCTGGAGCCTGAGATGTTAAAGTCCTCCGACCTTGATGCCCTTGCTATGGAGCAAAAGCTGTGCCCCTCATTCCACCTTTCCCTGCAGAGCGGCAGTGACAAGGTGTTGAAGGCAATGGGGAGAAGATACGATACTGCACTGTTTGCAAGGCTCACGGAGGAACTGCGGGCACGCTTCCCGGACTGCGGCATAACAGCGGATATGATGGCAGGCTTTCCCGGAGAGAGCGAAGAAGATCACCGCACAAGCCTTCGGTTTGCCGAAAAGATTGGCTTTTCCCATATCCATGTGTTCCCCTACTCCGAGCGGCCCGGTACACCTGCTGCAGCCATGCCCCAGCTGCCGCCGGAATTAAGGCAAAGTCGGGCGGCAGAGCTGCAAAGCCTGTCGGACAGGCTTGAGAGGCACTTCCTTGAAAGCCATGTGGGGAAGGTCATGCCGGTGCTTTTTGAGCGTGAGCATGAGGACGGCATACACCACGGCTACACCCCGACCTACGCCCACGTAAAATTATTAACAAAATATTCAACAGATAATGCACAAAAAAGTTTGCGTAACCAGATATTTTATGTTAGAATAGAGGGAGTGGAAAAAAATTCCCTTCTGGGGAGCGCTGAAGATGGGTATCCGGAGAATGATCCCTGCTCACTTCTATGAGGATGGTGTTTTTTATGTCAGTTTTCCGCATCTATGTAGAAAAAAAGCCCGAGTTCGCAACACAGGCACGCACTCTCTGTGAGGATATACGTTCCTCGCTGAAAATGGACAGCCTGCGGGAGCTCAGGGTACTCAACCGCTACGATGTTGAGGACATCTCACCCGAAAGCTTTGAATACGCTGTAAACAACGTATTCTCAGAGCCGGCGGTGGATATCGCCACACGGACTATGCCCGTCATCGCCGCTGATGAAAAGGTATTTGCGGTAGAGTATCTTCCCGGTCAGTTTGACCAGAGGGCTGATTCCTGCGAACAGTGCATACAGATACTCACAGGCGGAAAGCGCTGTCATGTCCGCAATGCAAGGGTATACATCGCAAAGGGCGTTACCCCCGGTGATCTGGAGCAGCTGAAGAAGTACATCATAAACCCTGTGGAATCAAGGGAAGCATCCCTTGAAGCTGTGGATACACTGGCGGTGCAGTACGATATACCCACCTCCGTTGAGACACTGCTGGGATTTACCTCCATGGATGATGCAAAGCTTGCGGACTTCCTCAAAAAGTACGGCCTTGCAATGGATCTTGACGATCTGCGGTTCTGCCGTGACTATTTCAGAGATACGGAAAAGCGTGATCCCACCATTACAGAGGTGCGCATGATAGACACCTACTGGTCCGATCACTGC
>DGXE01000027.1:224-358 GCA_002395525.1 Ruminococcus sp. UBA4240 | reverse complement strand
CGTCACACCACATTCCTTACACAGATAGACAATGTGAATATAGAGGCGGATTACATCAGGAAGAGCTATGATGCATACATAGATGCAAGAAAGGCTCTGGGCAGGGAGGACAAGCCTGTGACCCTGATGGATAT
>DGXE01000027.1:0-173 GCA_002395525.1 Ruminococcus sp. UBA4240 | reverse complement strand
CAAGCCTGTGACCCTGATGGATATTGCCACCATCGGTGCCCGTCAGCTCAAGGCGGAGGGCAAGCTCAAGGATCTGGATGAATCCGAGGAGATAAACGCCTGTTCCGTGCGCATCAAGGTGGATGTGGACGGGGAGGATCAGGACTGGCTCCTCATGTTCAAGAACGAGACCC
>DGXE01000071.1 GCA_002395525.1 Ruminococcus sp. UBA4240 | reverse complement strand
GCCGATCATGCCGGTGCCGCCGCCTAAGAGGGCAATGGGGCGGTTCCCCGCCATCTGCAGGCGCTTCATAAGGCACAGCGCCATGAAATGCCCTACATGAAGGCTGTCGGCAGTGGGGTCAAAGCCGATGTAGAAGGTGGCCTTGCCCTCGTTTATCATCTTGCTTATTTCTTCCTCATTGGTGACCTGGGCGATAAGCCCACGGCGTTTGAGTTCTTCATACAGTGTCATTTTCATTCTCCTTTGGTTTAATGTTTTGTATATATCTGCATCTGGGAAATGATGAACAGCCGTAGAACTGCATAATGCAGAATGTATAATGAACTGTTCTGACGGTTATCGGGTCGATTGTATTTCTCTTTGACCGCTGCAACTGCACAACCAGTGTATTGCAAATCAACGCAAGCGAATCGAGGATAGAGGAGAACAGGCAAGCAACTCACCGTCACTAACAGCTATTCACTATCAGTTATTAGCTTTTATTAAAACAGCCCCCAACAGCATACGCTGTCGAGGGCATGAGCGGTACCACCTCGAAACGCTGAGCCCTCACAGACACAGCCTCACGGAGTAGCGTAAAGCTACTCACATCTTTAACGCAGACATACGTGCGGCACTAAGTATGCTCTTTCGCACCGCAGGCTGATAGAGTGTATTACGGGGGGTGTATCATCTGCTCACAGCTTACCGCAGACTCTCTGGAGATCACGTTCCCCGACTTCTTCTCCGTCATTGCCTTTACAGTGATGTTACCACATCCGGAGGGATTTGTCAAGCGCAAACAGGGGGCTTTTGCCGCTGTATCAGGGCTTTGGAGGTGAAAATCTGCCTATTGCATAACATTTCACAAAGTATTGCCCGAATATTTGTACATTATTTTTTCAATTTAATGAGAAAAAAAGGCCTGTTCCGTTGTATAATATACAGAGTAAGGTATGAGAGCCCGTGCCCTGTGACACGGACACCGAAAGGAGAAACTCTATGTACTCCGATTCAAAGAAATTTGATGACGAATACATCCGGTACGTACTTCAGACCTACTCTGATATGCTGATAAGGCTGTGCCTGACATATGTAAAGAACCGACACGATGCCGAGGATATGGCAGAGGATACATTCTGCGAGCTTGTGCGGCACCGCCCCGTGTTTGAGAGCAGCGAGCATGAGAAAGCATGGCTCATCCGCTGTGCCGTCAACAAGTGCAAGAACTATCTGCGTTCGGCACGGGTCAGACTGACAGACAGTATAGAGGATCTACAGACGGAGATCGCCGCCCCGGAAGAAAGCGACAGCGGCGGCACAGTGACTGCTGCAGTGCTGTCACTGCCCGAAAAGTACCGGACGATCATTCATCTGTTCTATTATGAGGAATATTCCATAAACGAGATAGCAAAGATACTGAGTATGTCACCCTCAACGGTGGGCACCCGCCTTGACCGGGGGCGGCAGATGCTAAAGAAGAAAATACAGCAGGCAGGAGGTGAGCTTGATGTCTGATATGAAGGAATACAAAAGGTCTCTTGACAGTATAACCGCCACAGAGGATTTCCTTTCCCGCACAGAGGAAAAAATGAAGCGGATACGTGACACTAAGCCCGCTCCCCGCCCCGTGAAATGGGTAATGATCCCTGCGGCGGCGGCTGCCTGTGCCATAATAGGTGTTTCCCTTGTAACACTGGTGAACACAAGGTCACAGGCTCCTCTGTCCTCCGTGAACGAGCAGGAGCAGACAGACCTTATGCCCGCCGAAACAACAGTTGTAACCACCTATGGGGCGGAGGAGACCACCTTTGTCACAACTGTGCCCGTCACCGTTTCTGTGACCGAGCTCCCCGTGCAGGAGGACTTCGCCGCCATGGAGGAAGCCGAGCCGCAGGGCACCGAGCCTGTCGTCACCACCGCTGAAACAGTCCTGCGGGAGGAAGTGACCACTGCCCCCGCCGCTATGGAAACATCAGCTCCCGCCTCGGCGGAAACAACACCTGCGCTCCCCGAGGAAACAGCGGCTGAGACCGCTCCCACGGAGACCACTCCCCCTGAGACAGTCACCACTCCCGATGCCACACACCTGACCCTCCCCGACAACTGGGCGGGGGCACAGACGGATATAACCGTGTCCCACGTAAGCGAGAATGACGGTCACTCCCTTGCCACACCCTACGGGGATGTTACCATAAACGAAAAGGTGACGGTCATCTCCGCAGACGGGGGCACCTCCACCGACGCCGGTGAGGCAGAGGAGAGCGACGATGAGGCAGCCCCTGCGGCTGAGGACGGGGCAGGCAGCGTATCCGTAAAGGAGTCGGCGCAGTTTAGCCTTGAAAACTATGTCAAGCCCTATGCAGGCGGCAGGGCAGAGATCACGGACACAGAGACCTCCCAGACCGGTGAATACAGCGGGACGTCGCTCTCATCACTGATAACCGCCATGGTGAACAGCTCCCGTGGGGCTGTGCCTCAGCGGCAGACCACCCCTCCCCAGGGCATACGCCGCACGGTGGACTTCTATCCCCCGGAAGGCAGCAGCGCCGAGCCTGTGAGGGTGTACATCACCTCTTCCGGGCTATGTGTGCGCACCTCCGACGAAAACGGCATACTCTACCTTATATACGATACAGGATACATTGACATAAATCAGCTAACAGCTAATGGTGAATAGCTGATACGGAGACCTGATGGCTAACACCCTCTATTCCCGCAAAAATGGAGCTTTTGCAGAAAAAACAGGAAATTGGCAAACAGTTCCCTGTCGCAACCATTCATTATGCATTCATAAAGCATTACCGCCGCAGGAACCCCTGCGGCGGCAGCCTTTTTTAAGGAGATGAAACGAAATCGTCAGTTATCATAATACAGGAACAGAGGGCGAAAGCCTCCGGCTTCCTGTCAGCCTCACCTGTTACTTATTACTTATTACCTTTACTTACAAACAGTGCTCTTATGGCGTTGAGTATGCACAGTATGAGCACCCCCACATCTGCAAAGACTGCAAGCCACATATTTGCTATCCCTAACGCACCAAGCACCATGCAGATGACCTTTACGCCTATGGCAAAGGCGATGTTGGTGTAGACTATTCCCATGCACTTTCGGGCTATCCTCACTGCAAGTGGTATCTTGGCGGGGTCGTCGTCCATGATGACGATGTCAGCCGCTTCAATGGCGGCATCCGAGCCCAGGCCTCCCATTGCGATACCTATGTCCGCACGGGAGAGTACAGGAGCGTCGTTTATGCCGTCCCCCACAAAGGCAAGGGTGTGACCCTTTTCCTGATGTGAAAGGAGCTGCTCTGCCTTTTCCACCTTGCCGGCGGGGAGAAGCTCCGTGTATACCTCATCAATGGCAAGCTCCTTCGCAACGGCTCTGCCCACCTTGTCCGCATCCCCTGTGAGCATGACGGTCTTCCGTATGCCGTTTGCTTTAAGTCCCTTTACGGCGGCGGCAGAGGTGTCCTTCACCCTGTCGCTGATGACGATATGCCCCGCATATTCCCCGTCTATGCCTATATGTACTATGGTGCCCGTGCTGTGGCAGGAGTGGAAGGCTATGCCCCGGGCTGCCATGAGCCGTTCATTGCCGGCGGCGATGGACTTGCCGTCCACCACGGCGCATATGCCCTGACCGGGTATCTCCTGCACATCCCTTATGCGCCCCTGCTCGATGGAATAGCCGTAGGCACGCTGTATGCTCTTGCTTATGGGGTGGGATGAGGGGGATTCCGCATGGGCGGCAAGCTCTATGAGGAGCTTTTCATCTATGGGGCAGTGGTGTATCCCTGCCACCTCAAAGGAGCCCTTTGTAAGGGTGCCTGTCTTGTCGAACACCACCGTATCCACCTTTGACAGAGCTTCAAGGAAGTTGCTGCCCTTTATGAGTATGCCCTCACGGGAGGCTCCCCCAAGGCCTGCAAAGAACCCCAGGGGTATGCTTACCACAAGGGCGCAGGGACAGCTTATGACAAGGAATGTGAGCGCCCTGTATATCCAGTCCCCCCACATGGGAGCATTGCCTGCGATAAGGCTTATGACAGGGGGGAGCACCGCCAGCGCCAGGGCAAGGGAGCACACCACAGGGGTGTAGACCCGTGCAAAGCCGGTGATGAAGTTCTCCGAGCGGGATTTGCGGGAGGATGAGTTCTCCACCAGATCCAGTATCTTCGATACGGTGGATTCCCCAAATTCCCTCGAGGTGCGCACCTTCAGCCTGCCGGACAGGTTTATGGAGCCGCTTATGACCTCGTCCCCGGGGAAAACCTCACGGGGGAGGGATTCACCTGTAAGTGCGGAGGTATCAAGGGTGCCGGAGCCCTCCTCGATATGTCCGTCTATGGGTATCTTCTCACCGGGATCCACCTGTATCAGGGAGCCTGCGGGCACCTCATCGGGATCCACCTGCTCCACGCTGCCGTCCTCACGGATAATGGATGCGCTGTCCGGGCGTATATCCATAAGTGCGGAGATGCTTTTCCGGCTTTTGCCTACGGCAACGCTCTCAAAAAGCTCCCCCGTCTGGTAGAACAGCATTACCGCCACCGCTTCGTTGAAATCGCCCTTCCCGTCGGCAACGGCAATGGCAAAGGCACCCAGGGATGCCACCGCCATGAGGAAGTTCTCATCAAGGAGCTGCCCCTTTGCAATGCCCTTTGCCGCCTTTAACAGTATGTCGTACCCGATGATAAGGTATGGCAGGGCGAAGAGCACCGCCCTTGCCCACCCTGTGACAGGCACAAGGTTCAGCACTACCAACAGCACCCCCGCAGCGATTATGCGAAAGAGCATTTTTTTCTGTTTCCTGTTCATGGCATCAGAAGCTTATGTCGCAGTCGCTCTCAACCTTTTTGCAGGCCTTGAGCACCTCGGGCATAACGGTCTTGGGGTCAGCCCCCTCCTCAAACTCCACGTTCATTTTCAGTGTCATGAAGTTTACGGTACAGCCCCTTACACCTGCCACCTTGTTTGCGGCTGTCTCCATCTTGTTTGCACAGTTTGCGCAGTCCACGTCGATATTATAGGTCTTTTTCATATCAGCACCTCATTTGAAATTGATTGAACAAATGAACATTCATTCATTTGTTATAGTATACCACCTTTTTTTTGATTTGTCAAGAGGAAAAGAGAAAAAAGTGATAAGTAATAGGTATAAAGCTGACGGGAAGCCGATGGCTCGCCCCCTCTGTCAGTGCAAAAGCATCGCTTTTGCAGACGAAAAAGGGGGACAAGCCATCGGTTCACCGTCCGGCTGTACACTTTCCGCACAAAATAAAGCAAGGCGGGGATAGCGGGAATAAAGCCCGCATTTTTTGTCGCTGACAGCTATTCACTATTAGCTATTCACTAAGTAATTTGCCGAGTATCTCGCAGCCCTTTACAAGCTGTTCATCTGTGGGGGTGGAGAAGTTCATGCGGAAGGAGCGGGAGGACTTCGATTCGTCCTCTAAGAAGGCGGTGCCGGGAACAACAGCCACCTTGTGCTCTATGGCACGCTTTACGAATGCCAGCATATCGCTGCCCTCGGGGAGAGTACACCAGATGAACAGGCCGCCCTCGGGATGTGTCACCTCCACCTCAGGGGGGAAGTTGTCCTCGATGGCCTTTGCCATTATGCTGTATTTGCGGCGGTATATCTCACGCAGATGCTCCAGATGCGCCTCAAAATCGTATTCCGTCAGCAGGCGGTGGCATATCATCTGTGCCAGTATGTTCGAGTGAACGTCGGACACCTGCTTGCACACGGTTATCTTTGCGATGATCTTAGGGTCTGCGGCAACGAATCCCACACGCATACCCGGGGAGATGACCTTTGAAAAGCTGCCGGCGTAGATGACCCGTCCCTCGGTGTCAAGGCTCTTTATGGAGGGGATAGGCTCCCCGGCAAAGCGAAGCTCACCGTAGGGGTCGTCCTCTATGATGCAGAAGTCATATTTGCAGGCAAGGTCGTATATCTCTTTGCGGCGCTTTGCGCTCATGCAGCGCCCGGAGGGGTTCTGGAAGTTGGGGATAAGGTACACCAGCTTTACATTGGGCTGTGTCCGGACTGTTTCCTCCAGCTTGGCGGCATTCATGCCCTCGTCGTCCATCTCCACGCCCACAAGATTTGCATTGTAGGAGCGGAATGCGTTGAGGCAGCCTATGAAGCTTGGCTCCTCGGCGATAAGGGTGTCCCCCTCGTTGAGGAATATCTTGCAGCTGAGCTCCGATGCCTGCTGCCCCCCGGAGGTGATGATAAGGTCGTCCCTGTCCGGGTCAAAGCAGTTTTTGCCGGCAAGGCGTGCCTTTACCGCATCACGCAGGGGGGTATAGCCCTCTGTGATGCTGTACTGGAGAGCAGCAACAGGATCCTTGTCCAGTATGTCCGCAGTGATGGCACGTATCTGCTCCACGGGGAATGCGTCGGGGGCGGGGTTGCCCGCTGAGAATGATATCATACCGGGCTGAGAGGTCATTTTGAGTATCTCCCTTATGGCAGAGGGCTGCAGTGAAAGCACCTTGTCGGAAAATCTGTATTCCATATCCAATCTCCTTTATAGCTTTACAGCAATATGTATCACTTCAAGTATAGCACATCCCGGCGATGATTGCAAGGGCTATTCCCCACAGATATTTGTGAAAAATAGCAAAAATTCTCCCCAAATACCTACAAATCAGACAAAGAATTAACAAAAACTTGAAAAATTTGTTTTATTATGATATTATAGACAAGTAATGTGTAATAAGTAATAAGCAATGATGACTGATAATCAAAATGTTGACCTTCTGCACCGTCAGAGGCAGCAAAGCTGTATGGTCATCATCATGGATCTAACTTCTAACATCTAATCTCTAACTTCTAAAGGAGGTTTCCTCAATGTCAAAAACCATATTCGTCACAGGCGGGTACAAGAGCGGCAAATCAAGGTGGGCAGTCAGCTATCTTGAAAAGTGCGACAATGTGCTGTACCTTGTGACCAGTGCCCTGCCCGACCCTGATTCCTTGCACCGCCTTGAGGTGTCAAACGAAATGAACTTCGTCAAGTGGGACGTGGAGATAGGCGTTGACGGCACTCTCACCGACTACGTGAAGAATCACAAGTTCGTGGTGCTGGACAGTCTTGCAGGATATACCCTCAACCGTGTGCGCATACTCACAGGGGGCAAAGTGGACATATCCGACGATGAGCGCCACGAGATCACAAAGAAGATATCCGCAGAGGTGCAGGATCTCTACGACCTGCTGGCGGTAAACGGTGCGGACGGCATCGTATTGTCCATTGAGACCGGCTTCTCCATAGACCCCGGGGATCCCATGATGAAGCTCTGCAAGCAGATACTGGGCAGCGTCAACCAGCGTGTTGCCAATATGTCCAGCGACGTATACCTGTCCGTCAGCGGCATACAGTTTAAGATAAAGTAAGGGAGGACATAACATGACATTTGAAGAATTTGTATTAGGCGCAAGGGAAAAGGGCGCATCAGACATACATCTGACCGTAGGTGCTCCCACCGTCATCAGAGTAAACGGCCTTCTGGAACCCTACGGGGATCTTGACGACCTCACCGTGAACAGAGCCATACTTTCCCTGCTCACTCCCGAGCAGCAGAGGGTGCTTTCCGACGGACACGACATTGACTTCTCCTTTGAGCTGTCCAATGGTGCAAGGCAGAGAGTGAACGTGTTCAGGCAGAACGGCAAGCTGGCGTGCAGCATTCGTCTGCTGAACACCTACATCCCCTCCTTTGAGGAGCTCAAACTCCCTCCCATCATAAAGAAGCTGGCTGAGAAGAAGAGAGGGCTTATCCTTGTAACAGGACCTACCGGCTCCGGCAAGTCCACCACCCTTTCCGCAATGCTCGACCACATCAACCACACAAAGGCTGTACACATCATCTCCATTGAGGATCCCATAGAGTACAGATACGAGCCCGCCCTTGCCACCATCCACCAGAGGGAGCTGGGACGTGATACACAGGACATTGTATCCGCCCTGAGAAGTGCCCTGCGTGAGGACCCGGACATCATCCTTGTAGGCGAGCTGCGTGACTTCGAGACCATAAGGCTTGCCATCCTTGCGGCTGAGACAGGCCATCTGGTGCTGGGCACCCTGCACACATCCAGTGCAGCCCTCACCATAGACAGAATAGTGGATGCCTGCCCGGAGAGCGTACAGGAGCAGATCCGTGCCTCCTTTGCAAATCAGGTGGCCGGCATCATCTCCCAGAACCTTGTGCCCAAGGCTGACGGCTCCGGCAGACTTGCCGCCCTTGAGATCATGATAGGCACAGATGCCGTAAGGAACCTTATCAAGACAGGAAAGCTTGCCCAGCTTGAATCCACCATTCAGGCAGGCTCCAGGGAGGGTATGTGCACCATGAACGATGCCCTTGCCAGGTATTACAGACGTGACCTAATCACCTATGAGACCGCCATGGACTACTGCACCGACAGGGAAGAGATGGAAAAGGCTCTCAACGCCGCAAAGGGGTTCTAAAAGCGATATATAAAGGATAAAGGGCATAGGACAGTTTGCCTGTGCCTTTTGTCCTGTTAGCGAGGAAATATGAAGACACTTATAAAAAATGCGCTCATATACGGTGAGAATGAGAACATCACAGGGGACATCCTTGTGGAGGGGGACACCATAGCCGCTGTGGGGAAGGTCTCCCCGGACATCACCGCCGACAGGATAATCGACGGCCACGGCAAAATGGCTGTGCCGGGCATGGTAAATGCCCACACCCACTCCTATATGTCGGTATTCCGCAATATAGCCGATGACCTGAGCTTCAACGACTGGCTTTTCGGCAGCATACTCCCCAAGGAGGATATGCTGGTGGACGAGGACTTTTACAACGGAGCGGCGCTTTCCTGCATCGAGATGATAAGGAGCGGCACCACCTGCTTTGCGGATATGCATATGGGTGTCATCGGAACGGCACAGGCGGCATCGGACGTAGGTGTGCGTGCCATAATGTCAAGGTGCGTGGTGGGCAGTGACCGCAATGATGAAGGGGCAGTGCGCCGCTACAACGAGCACGTCAGGGAATATGAGCAGTTTTCAGGCGATCCCCTCATCACATTTGTCATAGCTCCCCATGCCATATACACCTGCGGGGACGACCTTCTCCGATTCCTTATGGAAAAGGCACAGGAAACAGGGCAGGGCTTCCACATACACCTGTCCGAGTCCCGCAAGGAGGTGGCGGACTGCATAGCACAGCACGGCTGCACCCCTGTGAAGCACCTGGCGGACATGGGCTTTTTCGACATACCCACTGCCGCCGCCCACTGTGTCCATGTGACGGATGAGGACATTGAGATCATGGCGCAGAAGGGGGTAAGCGTTCTCCACAACCCAAGGAGCAACTTAAAGCTTGCCAACGGCATAGCTCCTGTGGCAAAAATGCTGGCAAAGGGCGTGAACGTAGCCATCGGCACAGACAGCCAGGCATCGAACAACAACCTGAATATGTACACGGAGATGAGCTTTGCGGCACTGCTGCAAAAGGGTGTGACCGAGGAGCCCACGGTGTGCAGTGCAGGCGAAGTGGTGAAAATGGCAACGGTAAACGGCGCAAAGGCCTTCGGTCTTGACAATTTAGGCAAGATAGAGCCGGGGTACAAGGCGGACATCGTGCTCATCGACCTTGACAAGCCCCAGTTCACCCCCCGCAACAACATCCGTGCCGCCCTTGTCTACTCCGCCCACGGCACAGAGGCAGACACAGTCCTCATTAACGGTGAGGTGGTCATGGATCACGGTGTCATCACCCGTGCGGACGAGGAGAGGATACGCTTCAACGCCGAAAAGAGCGCGGAAAAATACAACTGAAAGCATGAGGCAGGATAAGGCAGGCAAGGAGCTGAAAGACCATCAGTTCTCTGCACCGGATCCTGCCTCTTTCTTCCTGTTTCCTGCTTCTGTCTGCAAATTGCACAATGCCGGGGGGCTTTGGGTATCAACAGTATGTAAACTTTACGGTTGAAAAGTATGAATAAATGTGCTATACTAAGAAGGCTGGAAAAGAAACTGTTTGAGTGATGCATTTACTATGGTTTTATTTATTGATATCGACGGTACCATCCGTGACTATACCCGGGGCATCATCCCCTCGGCGGTGGCTGCCATGAAAAGAGCCCGTGAAAAAGGGCATATACTGATACTGTGTACAGGGCGCACCGTGGGGATGATACCAAAAGATGTGCCCATGGAGCTGTTTGACGGTGCTGTCACCGGGGGCGGCTGCTCGACGGTCTACCGGGGAGAGGTGCTCCGTGATGCTGCCATCGACCCGGCTGTTGCCGCAAGGTACCGCACATACTTTGAGGAAAACGCCTGCCCCTACGGCTTTGAGACAAAGCTTGGCATATTTATGACCCACGAGCTGTCGGAGATATACAGGTACGCCCTGTTTGCAGGGGAGGATCCTACAAAGTCCGATAAGCCGGGGCTCCGCTCCGAGAGCATCCGCCTTGATATGACCATAGAGGACTATGACCGTATCTCTCCCCCTGTCACAAAGCTGTCCTTCTGCCTTGACAGGGCTCAGAACGAGAGCTTTGAGGTTGACAGCAGCCTTTCCATGATACGCTACGGAGGGGCACCCAACGGGCTCATACACTGCGAAATGGTGGCAAAGCACTGTGACAAGGGCTCGGCCCTGCGTATGCTGTGCGAGAGGGAGGGCTTTGCCATTGAGGACACAGCCGCCTTCGGGGACAGCATGAACGACGCTGCCATGTTTGCCGCCGCCGGCACTGCCGTATGCATGGGCAACGGCAGCCCTGATGCCAAGGAATTTGCGGATGATGTGTCGGACACTCATCTGAGCGGCGGCTTTGACAAGGCGCTGAAAAAATTAGGGATATAGGCTGCAGGGTCAGGGCTGCTGCGGGACAGCCCATAACAGGGAATGATCCGCCGGCTCTTCTTTGCCTGCCGCAGTCTCCGCTTTTCTTGATAAGAGACAAAAAAGATATGGTCATCATTGCATCATCTAACTTCTGACCTCCAACATATAACTTCTACCGGGTGGTGTTTTTCATCAAGGTTTACCGCTCCGATAAAAAAGGGCGCATATTCATATCCCTGACGGGATTTGTGCTGACCGCCGCCATACTTGTGGTGCTGAATATCCTTAGGCTCTACATAGCTGATACCTATCCCCAGTACCTGCCCGATATGACCCGTGTGGCAAGCCTGCCCGAAAGGGTGGTGCGCATTGCCATGGTGGTGTTTGCGGTGCTGTACGTGGTGTTTATCGTCATCATACTGCCCGCATGGTACCGCACATTCAGGTACACCATGTCTGGGGACAGGGTGACCTCCCTCACAGGGCTTTTCTCACGGACACAGCGGATAATGAGGATAGATTCCATTCAGCACGTCACCCTCATCAAGCTGCCGCTGTCAAGGTACACATCATTTAACTTCATCTCCCTCAATGCCATGGGAGGGAATCTGATGATGAACTTCCTCTCCTGCGAGGACTGCGATGAGATAATGGAGCGCCTTTCCCACCGCATAGGGGAAGCACCTGCCCCGCCTGCGGCACCTGTCTTTGCAGCTAAGCTCCCCGGCGAGGAGCCCGGAGAGGCTGACAGCTCCGATATCAGCGGGGATGATATGCAGCTGAGCTTTGACGGCGATGTGCCCCAGATGTCCTTCTTTGACAACGGGGAATAAAGGTGATACGGGGGTGACATTATGCCCGAAAAGGAAACACACCGGGGCGGACTGAGACTTATGCACCCTGCCGCCCTTGTGACCTATACCACAAGGAGCTTCTGGCTGCTGCTCATCCCGCTCGCAAGGCGGCTTGCCGCCATGAAGTTCGATCTGGCGGGCTGGATAGAGACCGCCGGGTGGGACGTGCTGTTCGTATCCCTTATGCTGATATGGGTGTTCACACGGTACTTCTCCATGCGGTATGAGATAGGGGACACACATCTTCACATACGAAAGGGGATCATCTGGCGGCAGGATCTGTCCATTGCCTATGAGAACATCTCGGCGGTGACATCACTGGAGAATCCCTTTGATATAATGCTCTCCACTGCCCGCATCAAGGTGGATACGGATGCGGCTGACCCCTGGGGCAGCAAGGCGGATGCGGTGCTGGTCATGCCCCGCCGTGAAAAGGCAAGGCTCATCAACCGCCTGACTGCGGCATTTGTGGGTGAGAGGGGGGACAATGTCCGCTCCTACAAGGTGGAGACTTTGCCCATGATGGCATTTTCCTTCTTCTTCTCCTCGGCGGTCAGCGGGGTGATACTGATGATCACCTTCTTCTCCGGGGCTACAAAGATAATAGGGAATCGTCTGCAAGCCGATGCCATGGGGATAGTGAACGGCCTTTCGGATGCCCTTGCCACCCTTATAGGCAATATCATCAACGGCATTTCCCCGGCGGGCATAGCCGTTTCCATAGTAATCGGCGCAGGGTTTGTGCTGTCCTTTTCCGTAAACTTCATCAAGAACATAGGCTTCAGGGTGTACAGGCGGGGGGACTTCATCATGATAAGCAGCGGCCTTGTGGAAAGGCGGCAGAGCTGCATCAACGTAAAAAAGATAAACATGGCTGATATGCGCCAGTCCCTTGTGATGAAGGCAATAGGTCTTGCCTCGGTGCATATAAGCGTTACGGGATACGGCAAGGGGAGCAACGAATTCCCTGTCATATTCCCCATATGCGCCACCAGACGGCGAAAGCTGCGCCTTTTAAACGAGGAGAACGCAATGGCTACCATTCTCCCCGAATACATCAAGGACTGCGACTACATCCGCTGCCGCAACCTGTACTGCTGGCGCACTGTGAGCTGGGCGGCATTCTGGGTGTGGAGCGTGCCCCTTGCAGCAATGGCAGTGCTGCTGCGGTTCCCGGAGTGGTATTCCCTGGTGCTGTTCATATCCGTGCTGGTGGAGATACCGGCGGTGTGGATGCTTTTCTGCAAGGCTGCCAACCACTTCACCAATGGCTTTGACATCACCGAGGGCAGCGTGTGCGCCCGCTACGGCAAATTCTACGAGTTCCACAGCGTATGTGTGCCCATCGAGCGTCTGGCGGAGGTTCGCATATCCCAGACCATATTCCAGCGCATGAACGGCTCCTGTGATGTATATGTGTACCCGGCGGCTGAAAGGGCAGGGCTGCACATCGTCCGTGGGATGCCAATGAACGAAGTCATGGACAGGATAGAGAAAGAGCTGGTATAGGTAACAGGCAACAGCGTGCAGACTGCCTCTGACCTGTGACATATAGCTTCTGATGGAGGGCTTTTATCATGAAAAAAACACCTGATACCAAGATACAGATAAAGCTCGTATTCTGGTTCATAGCCTCCCTTGCCATGATAGGCATGGGGATCATAGCGCTTGTGAACCATGAGCGTGTAACAGAGGTGCTCTCCTTTATCACAGGACTTGCAGCCATAATCACGGGGATAATAACCCTGTCCATACGCCGCTACGAAAAGGTAAAGACAGGCTCCCGCATGGCGTTTGACTGGATACTGTGGATAATTCTGGGCATACTGTTCTTCAATACGGATCTGTTCACCAAAATAGGCAAGGTGCTGTTCATCATCGTGGCGCTGGCCCTGATAGTGCAGGGCATCGGCATCTTTGTGAGGGGCTTTTCCAACAAGGCGGACAAGTCATTCTTCATACCCCGCATCATATTTGCGGCAGCCCTTGCCGGGGCGGGGGTATTCGTCCTCACCAATGCGGGGGATCTGTTTGTGGAGGTGCTTGCCATTACAGTGGGGCTGTACCTTATCATCCACGGGGCATATCTTTTCTACGAGTGGATAGGTGAATTCCGCTACTTCAACAATTACAGGGGAACGGAAGAATGAAAGTGCCCTGCGTGAAAAAAGTATGGTTCCTGGATCTTGACGGCACTCTTGTGGATTCAAACGGCGTGTGGGACAAAATAGACAGGCAGCTTGTGAAGGAACTGGGGGCGCAGCCTGATGAGGAGACTCTTCTGACCCTCCCCTCCATGACCTATGAACGGCTCTATGCCTTCCTTACACAAAACTGCGGCTATGCCGGCACTTTGCAGGAGCTGAAGGATCACCTTGACAGTCTGGCGGTGCATGAATACGCCGAGAACATCAGGGCAAAGCCGGAGGGAGAGGAGCTTCTCCGCAGCGTGCGGGAAACGGGCGCAAAGGCGGTGCTCTTTACCGCCTCCCCCGAAAGGCTGTACCGCCCCGTCCTTGAAAACAACGGGCTGTATGACCTCTTTGACGGCTTTGTATGCAGCGATGACATAGGACTTTCCAAGAGCGACAGCGGCGCATACACCGCCATAGCACGGATGTACGGCACTCCCCCGGAGGACTGCGCCCTTGCGGACGACCTCCCGGAAAACCTGTCAGCCGCAGAAAAGGCAGGCTTTTATACCCTGCGGATATACGACAAATACAGCGAAGCTGATAGCTAAGTGCCATTAGAAGCTATAAATCAGAAGCAAGAGGCTGGAAATACAAAGGGCGATTTTCCGTCACGATCTGGCTCCTATCCCCCTAACTCATAGTCCTCTAATAGAAGGGTTGATTTAGATGAATCACACGAAAAGGTTTTTATCTTTGACAGCAGCTGCTGCCATGGGTCTGTCCTTGCTGACAGCATTCCCGGCTCCGGCTCATGCCGCACTCACAGACGACGTGTACACGGCGGGGGGCTACACCTCTACGGAGCGGACACTGCTGCGCAAGATAAAGGAGACCATAACCGGGCGCAAGACCACCTATCTGGACATATCCTCCTACAATGTGAGCCTGGAGGACTTAAAGCTGCTTATCGCACAGGTGTACTTTGCGGAGCCTGAGATGTTCTATCTCAACCACAACAAGCTGTCTGTAAAGGTGCAGGGGCTGGATCATGTCATTGCCTATCATCCCCTGTATCTCTACGATGAGGATACCACCGCAGAGATGACTGCCCGCATAGAGGCCCAACGGGACAGGATAACCTCCATAATAGACGATGACTGGACGGATGTGGAGAAGATAATCTACATCCACGACACCCTTGTCAGCGAGACGGAATACCATGTGAGCGACGACAAGGCCGCCGGCAGGGATCTCTATGCCTGCCTTGTGGATCACAAGTGCGTGTGCGTAGGCTATGCACTGGCATTTGAGTATTTCATGGACTATTTCGGCATACCCAACATAACCGTCACCAGCGAGGATCACATCTGGAACATGGTAAAGGTGGACGGGGAATGGTACTTTGTGGACTGCACCTGGGACGATCTGACGGACACAAGCCCCAACACCGTGACACACTTCACTCTCCTCAACAACGAGGATGAATACAAGGCTGCCGCCCCGGAGAACATCCCCTGGGACTATGCACTGCCCTCGGATTCCGACAAGTTCACCCGTGAATACTGGCATATGTCCATTGCAAGGCTTGCCTACCTTGACGGCTACTGGTACTATCCCCTCTACGGCTATCTGGTAAAGTATTCCTTCCGTGACGGCAGCTTTACGTCCGTGGCAGATCTCCCGCTTGAATGGCGTGGGGAGGAGGGGCTGTGGAACCTGAGCTTCTCCAAGGTGCAGGCATACAATGGCTGCATCTATTACAGCACCACCGACACCATATACCGCTACGACCCCAAGAAGAACGAAAGCACCCGTGTCTACTCCCCAAAGGCTGAAAACGACTACCAGATATACGACTTTGCCGTGGAGAGCTCCGGGGGCAGGGATGTGCTGACAGTCTACCTCTCCGATGACTACATGAAGACTGACAAGCAGGTGAAGAGGGTATCCCTCAAGGCTGAGGACGGCACCTCCGAAAAGCTGGACAGAGGCCTTTCCGTAAGATACGCAGACGGCATAGTGAATGTATCCTGGGACAGGCAGTCGGGAGCAGACGGCTACTATCTCTACAGATACGACAGAGGCACCAAGAAGATATCCCGCATCTGGTCCACCTCTGACGGCAGCAGGACAAGCGTGAGATTCAAGCGCACCTCACGGGACAACAACTGCTACTACGCCATAAAGGTAAGCGACGGGGGCGTGCTGAGCGCATATTCGGCATGGAAAGCGGCGAAGTAAGTAATAGGTATTAAAACAAGTAACGGAAGGGCAGACAGAAAGGAAGAAGCAATGGACAAGAGATTTGCAGTGCTCATAGATGCGGACAATGTGTCCGACAAGTACATAAAGCCCCTGCTGGATGAGATATCCAACGACGGAGTAATAACCTACAAGCGCATATACGGAGACTGGACACGCCCTGCCCTCTCCTCCTGGAAGCAGGTGCTCTTAAATTACAGCATAACACCCATACAGCAGTACAACTATACTCAGGGCAAAAACTCCACGGACTCGGCTATGATAATTGATGCTATGGATATACTCCACTCCGGGAGCGTTGACGGCTTTGCCATAGTGTCCTCCGACAGCGATTTCACCCGTCTTGCCGCAAGGCTGCGGGAATCGGGGATGTACGTGGTGGGGATGGGGGAGAAGAAGACCCCCAATCCCTTCATCGCTGCCTGCAACCGCTTTGTGTACCTTGAGAACTTAGGGCAGACACAGCAGGCGGATGCACCCAAGCAGGATGAGGGAGAGGCTGCTGTCAGCGTAAAGGTCATCAGGAACACCATAGGCACCATAATAGACGAGATCTCCGACGACGACGGCTGGGCAAACCTGAGCGAGGTGGGGAACATACTCCTAAAGCGGTACCCCAGCTTTGACGTGCGCAGCTACGGCTTCACAAAGCTCACACCCTTCATCAAGTCACTGGGGATGTTTGAGCTGTACTCCGTGCCCAGTGAAAAGGGCAATGTAAGGGTAATGTATGTAAGGAGGAAGACATGATAACTATCTCATCGGATGCTCTCACGGTATGCGTGGATACCCACGGCGCAGAGCTTGTAAGTGCAAAGGACACACAGGGCAGGGAATACATCTGGACGGCGGAGGATGTATGGCAGCGCCATGCCCCCGTGCTTTTCCCCTTCGTGTGCAATACAAAGACCAAGAAGTACACCGTACACGGTAAGGAATACTCCCTGGGCAACCACGGCTTTGCCCGAGACAGCGAGTTTGCCCTTGTGTCACAGGAGAAGGACAGGGTGACACTGCGCCTTGTGAGCAGCGGGGAGACTCTTTCCCGTTACCCCTTCCCCTTTGAGCTGGATGTGACCTACAGCGTGGAGGGGAACAGCATAAAATGCCTTTTTGCCGTGAAGAACACAGGCAGCGAGGAAATGCCCTTCTTCATAGGGGGGCACCCCGGCTTCCTCTGCCCCTTTGAGGATGATTCCTCCTTTGAGGACTTCGATGTGGTATACGAAAAGCCAGAGACGGTGGTGCAGCACCTTGACGGCGGCGATGTCACCGTATGCTCGGACAGCACCACGGTGCCTGTCACAAGGGAGCTTTTCGCAAACGACGTGTTTTTGAAGGACAAGCCCGCATCCTCCCGCATATCCCTTGTAAACCGCAAAACAGGACACAGCATTTCCGTATCCTACGATAATTCCGGGTGTATAGCCGTCTGGTCTCCCTATGACGACAGAGCCTCCTTTGTGTGCCTGGAGCCCTGGGCGGCTGCCCCCGTGTACTGCTGTGACACCGAAGAGCTTTGCGATATGCCCCATGCAAAGCGCCTTGACCCGGGAGAGAGCTATGACTTCTCCTTCGGGATAGAGTTTGATATATGACCTGCTGGAAATGGAGATGCTGATGAATCCTTTGCCATATGTAGGCTACAGCTGGTATCAGCTGTGGTTCATATTCTTCTTCTGGAGCTGGATAGGCTGGATGATAGAGGTCGTGGACATGACCTATGAGACCGGCGAATACCAAAACAGAGGCTTTCTCAACGGGCCCATCTGCCCCATATACGGGGTGGGGGTCATAGCCATGCTCATACTGTTCAAGCCCCTGAAGGACACCTGGCTGCTGCTGGGGCTTGCCTCCACAGTGCTTTGCACCGCCTTTGAGTACTTTATGGGCTGGGGCATGGAAAAGCTGTTCCACGCCCGCTGGTGGGACTACTCCCATATGAAGTTCAATCTCCACGGCTACATCTGCCTTAGAAACTCCCTTTTCTTCGGCACGGGCTGTGTTCTCCTCTATCACTTCATGGAGCCGCTGCTGGACAAGGGCATCGCCATGATACCCGTCCATGTGGGGCAGGGAATGCTGTGCGTGTTCGTGGTGCTGCTCATACTTGACACGGTGGCATCCGTGGCGGCGGTAAAGCAGCTGCAGGACAGGGTGCGGCGGATAGAGATCATCACCAACAAGATGTTCGAGCTGTCCACTGCCACCGGGCACCGCCTTGCAGACGGCACACTGGTGGTAAAGAGCGGCATAGACAAGGCGGTGGAGACCGCACAGGACGTGAACGGATACGTAGTTGACAAAGGCAGGGAGGGCATAGACAGGATAAAGGAAACTGCCGCTGATGTGAACGGATTCGTGGTGGACAAGAGCCGTGAGAACTTTGACCGTATCAAGGGCACAGTTATAGAGATAAACGGCTTTGTGGCGGACAAGAGCAGGGAGAACATCGACCGTATCAAGGGCAAGGCCATAGACATAAACGATTTTGTCACCGACAAGGGAAAAGAGGGTCTGGACAAGCTCAAGGCGGAATTTGAGAAGATGATCTCCGCAAAGGACAATGTATTCTCCGACAGACTTCTCCGTGCATTCCCCTCCCTCAGCTCCACGGTACACTCCCACACTCTCCAGAGCCTGAGAAAGCACATAAAGGTAAAGGCTGTCCGTCCGGGGCTCATCACAAAGCTCCTGACAAGGAAGGAAGAAAGCTCCCGGGACACAGCCGAAGAAGAAAGCGAATAGCTGACAGTGAAGGTGGAAGTGACAAAGAATTGGCGGCTTGACTATACTAATGCAGAATGGATAATGAATGGTTTTGACGGAGATCGGGCGGGTGTTCAGCCCTTTGTAGGCAATAGGTACAGATAACCTCTCTTATACAGTAATCTGCCGCCGCAGGCTTCCTGCGGCGGCAGTTCTATTGCAAAGCAATGCAAGCAAAGCGGGGATAGAGGGTAAAGCCCGCATCCCTGTCGCTGACAGCTATTCACTATTAGCTATTAGCTAAAGAAAGACAAGCCGCCCAGTCCCCGTCAGAACGGTTCATTGTTCATTCTGCATTATTCATTTTCTTCTCGTATTCGCTGCCCGGCATTGGCTTAGCGTAGAAGTATCCCTGTATCATGTCGCAGTCAGCGGCGGCAAGGAATTCCACCTGCCCCTTTTCCTCTATGCCCTCTGCCACAGTGCGCATATTGAGGGACTTTGCCAGCTTTATGGCTTCCTCCACCACTATCTTCCCCCGCTCATCGGAGGTATCCCCCCGGAAGAAGCCCGCATCCAGCTTCAAAACATCAAGGGGCATTTCCTTCAGGGAGTTGAGGGAGGAGTAGCCGGAGCCGAAGTCATCCATGGATACCATAAAGCCGTATCCCTTCAAGCGGGAAATGGCATTAAGCATCGCCTGCTTGTCGTCAAAGAAAGCGCTTTCCGTAAGCTCTATCTCTATCAGCTCATGGGGAGTGCCGCAGGCATCCACTATGTCCCGTATCTGCTCCGGCAGATCCGGCTCCGCAAAGTGTATGCGTGAGATGTTCACCGATACGGGAACGCATTTTAGCCCCATGTCAAGCCACCTGCGCTGGTCTGCCGCTACGTGGGACAGCATATAGTGGTCTATCTCCGTGATGCGGTTGTTCTCCTCCAGAATGGGGATGAACTTGTATGGGGAGAGGAAGCCGAACTCCGGGGACTGCCAGCGGATGAGCGCCTCTGCCCCCATGAGGGTGTCTGTTTTCGGGTCGTACTTGGGCTGATAGTATACGATGAACTCGCTGTTGTCAATGGCGGAGGACAGATGCTCCAGCACCGTGTTCTCCCAGCGGCGCTGCTCCACCATCTCCTCATCGAAGAGGGCTGCACGGGCTGTCCCTGCGGGTATGGAGGCACGGGCTGTGCGGGCGTTGTTATATGCCGCCTCTATGTCGAAGTTGTTCCGCGGGAGCACCCTGCCCCGCTCGGTGCACAGCACATCAACGGTGTATTCCCCTATGT
The DNA here is from genome assembly GCA_002395525.1 of Ruminococcus sp. UBA4240. GTDB lineage: Bacteria > Bacillota > Clostridia > Oscillospirales > Ruminococcaceae > Huintestinicola. The sequence continues at coordinate 11,020 of DGXE01000071.1, read as the reverse complement.
GGGTGATCATTCCCGTGCCTGCTATGACATTTTCCACAGTGCTCAGCAGGGACTGTGACCTTGTGCGGGCATCGGCGCCGTCACGCACCTTTACAAGCACCGCAAAATCCGAGGTGTTGCAGTGTACGCATATGTCCTGCCTTCTTATCTGCTGTCGGACTGCCATGTCTATCTCGCACAGCACCTTTTCACCCTTGGCGTTGCAGTTTATCAGGCAGTAATTGAGATACTTCTCCAGCCCTATGCTGAATATGGCGTAGGTCTTGCCCCTGTGGCGGCGCACCAGCGGCTCCCCCTTGAGCAGGAACCAGTTCCAGTTGCGCCCTCCCGTGACAGGGTCGGTGAAGAAGAGCCTTGTCAGCCTGTTGTAGGTGACTATGCTGTTTATGACATTGATGAGCATGAATACAAAGATAACGCCGAATATGATAAGGGCGATGCGCATGAGCACCATAAGCTCCGCCACACTGGAAAGGTCTATGTCTATGCCGGACTTTACATACAGGGTGTTCCCGTCATCCATGGGGACTGCCGTCCAGAAGGGGAGGTACATCGTCCTCTTGCCGCCGTTTATGAGGTTTGCAAGGGTGGTGCGGTTGTAGACTGCCACTATGTCGGAGATGATGACGGTCTCGAAGTTGGAGCCGTTGACGGAATCCCCCACCTCGGCAAAAATGTCCGCTTCCCTGTCGGGATATATGGTGTAGACAGGGGCTGAGGGGGCGCCTTCCTTGTCGGCAGAGAAGAAGCCGTAGTCGCTGTCGTATACCAGGTTTATATCCGTCATGCGGGTGTCTTCCCCGGAAATGGAGATGTACTCCCCCGCTGGATCCGTGACGATGTGATCCCGTCCGTAGGAGGAGATGTCAGCCCCCTGTGACAGGTCATCGGATATTTTTACTGCCTCCTCCACCTCGTTATATATCAGGGGCTTTATCATCATTACAGCGCTGTATCCCACCATCATCAGGGCAAAGAGGACTATCACTATCTCAGTCAGCAGAAACAGCAGTATAGTCACCCATATGCGGTTGCGCTTCAGCTTTACACGTTTTATCTTTTGGCTCATTGTTCCCGACCTCTTTATGCTCTCAGCGTTATCATCAGATACATAAGTGAATACCCCAGAAACATAAGGAGAAGCACACCGGCGGTGACAGCTCTCAGGCGGCGGCTCCGTCCTTCTTCCTTGCGGCTGCCGTTATCCGGGGCGAAGCGCCCGGCGGCATTACGGTGCAGCTCAGCCATATCCTCATCATGGGACATACTGTACAGCTTTGCCGCATAGAGATGCCATTTTGCGGTATTCCGGGGGAGGGTATTGAGTATCACCGCCGCCATATGTATATCCCCCCGGGCAATGGCGCTGTCAACTGCATCATAGCCGCCGTAGGAGCTGCCCTCACTGCCTGGGCCTGTGCTGAAAAACGAGAGGATGTCCTCCTCGTCATAGGAGGTTTCCGGGGCGGTACGGGCGGATGTGCTGTAATAGGGGACATCCCCGTTCCTTATTGCCTCATACGCCTCGTTTATCTCGCTCATCTTCGCCCCGGCAGTCTCATCACCGGGGTGAAGGTCGGGGTGGTACTTCTTTACGAGCTCTCTGTATCTCTTTTTGATCTGTTCCCTGCCGGCGCCGTAGGGCAGACCCATAACGGCGTAGGGATCCTTATCTGTATAATTCATATATCATAATGTATAGAACCGTTCTGACGGGGAACGGGCAGCTTGACTTCCTCTTTCTAAGTAATAGGTAATGAGTAATAAGTAGTTGACGGGGAGTTGATGGCTTGATTTCCTCTTTGGCGGATGTCATATTCCTGACTTTTGAACTTGTTCACATTTTGTTGATAAATCCCTGCAATAATGGTGATATAATGCCATTATAGATTTGTGCGGACAAGTGCGAATATCAGCAGTCCCCCGCCGTAAACAAGGATGGAAAGCACCGCCCCGGACAGCACGTCAAGGGGGTAGTGTACCCCGGATATTATGCGGGAAAAGGCGATGAACACCGCTGCACACACCATCATCACCCCTATTGGCGGCGAGATGATGAGCCAGGACAGGGCAATTGCCGTAACACAGGCGGTATGCCGTGAGGGGCAGGACAGCCCCTTTGTCTTCTTGGGGATAAGGGGGACTATGCCCATCTCATAGGGGCGGGGGGCGTTTATCCCCTTGCGGACTGCGGTACACAGGGCAAATGCGGCAAAGGGCAGCACTGTTATCCCTATGAGCCGCAGAAGCACGTTTCCCACGGGCGGGAACCCCTTATTATATACATCGAGCCCCACCAGTACAAGCCCTGCGGCATACATACCGTAGGTAAGTATCACCGCCGCCTTTGAAAGCAGCCTGAACAGTGCAAACAGCGGGGCATGGCTCTCAAAGAAGCTCTTTAACGCCGGGTAGCGGCGGGCAAAGTCCTCCCGGTGCATATCATATAAACGCATATTAACTCCTGAAAGAAGCAGGTTAAGTAATAAATAAAGCTGACAAAAAGCAAGCTTTATGTCCTCGATTTCAGTAAAAGGTTCACCTATGCTTGAAAAAGAGCAAGCCGCCCGATCTCCGTCACTGCCAGCTATTCACTATCAGCTATTCACTATTAGCTATTCACTATGAAAAGATCAAGTAAAAATGCCCTCGGGCTTATTGTAACAACAGGGGTATTCATTGTAATAAATGCCCTTGCATGGGTGTCCCCCTTGTGGGTGGATCTCTATCACAGATATGTGTACAACCCGGTGTCACGGCTCTTCTCCCATGTGACCGGGGCAGTGCCCGTGAGCATAGGGGAGCTTATGATAATTGCAGGGCTGCTGCTTTTAGGGGCTGCTCCCTTTGCCCTGGTCATCCCGCTTGTGAAGAAGCAGAAAAAGGCGCTGAAAATCGCAGGGAGCATATACGCCTGGGTGCTGGTCTTCATCCTTGGGACGGAGACACTTGACTGCTTCGTGCTGTACCACACCACAGAGCTCCCCGTAAAGCTTGCCGCCTATGCCGCCCCGGAGGGGTATACCGCCAAACAGCTTGTGGACTACTGCGGTGAGGTCATAGAAAAGGCGAATGAACTGTCCCTTGAAGCGCCCCGTGACGAGCAGGGGGAGGTCATGCTCCCCAACCTTCACCATGAGGCGCAGAAGGCATTTGAAAAGGCATCCGGTATGTACCCGGAGCTGTACGGCTATGTGCCGCCCCCTAAAGGGATAATGAACTCATGGCTCATGTGCCAGACGGATCTGCAGGGGATATACTTTCCCTTCTCACTGGAGGGGAACTACAACACACATCTTTCCCCGGCACGCACACCCTGCACCGTGTTCCACGAGCTGTGCCATGTAAAGGGCTTTATCCGTGAGGACGAAGCTACATATCTTGCCTGTGTGCTGTGCATGGAGTCCGATGACCCTGCGGTGCAGTACAGCGGATATATCACCGCCATGAACTATCTCTTCGCCGAGGCGAAAAAGCACGCCTCCGAGGAGGATATATACGACCTGCGGTGCAGGCTGTCGGAACAGGTGGCAAAGGACAACTACTTCGTAAAAGAGGAATATATGAAAAGGGTGGAGGAAAAATCCCCCGTATCCAACGAAACAGCCTCTGCCGCTTCACAGAAGGCGATGGACACCACTCTCAGGGCAAACGGCATAACCGACGGGAAGCACAGCTACGGCAGGTGCGTCACACTGCTGCTCATCTACCGCTACGGTATCACGGCTTAACATCATCGGACACTATTATACCACATAATTTTGTACATTTCAAGCATTTAGGGGAGGTACTATGGACATCAGAAGATTTTTTGCCGCAGTCTGCGCCCTTGCGGTGTGCGGGGCTCTTTCCGGGTGTGAGGACGGAAAAGCAACGGTAAGCGGCACGGAGCAGACCGCACAGAGCACCCAGCAGGCGGCACAGCCCCTTAAAACGATGCCGGGGGGCGCACAGATAACCGAGGTCTGCCCCAAGAACGGCACCTACAAGGCGGCTGACGGCCTTTGCTACGACTATATCGAGCTGTACAACCCCGGGGGCACGGCTGCGGATATTTCCGGGTGGGGGCTTTCCGACAAGGAGGACAAGCCGTACAGGTTCAAATTCCCGGATGATACGGTCATAGAGGCGGGGGAGCACCTCATGGTGTTCTGCGGCAAGGATATACCCGACGATGCCGGGGAATACACCGCCTCCTTTGGCATCTCCGCAAAGGGGGAGACACTGTGGCTCACGGATGCACAGGGGAACGCAGTGCAGGAAGTCACCTTCGGGGCAGCCCCCGACGGCAAGGCATATTCTCTTATGGAGGACGGCACCTTTGACTTTTCCGACCCCACACCGGGGGAGCAGAGCATTTCTGCGGAGGGCACTCCCGCACAGGCAGAGGAGCTTTCAGCCCCTGTGTTTGAGACTCCCGGGGGCTTCTACGACAAGGAATTTGAGTGCGCCATAGCTGCGCCGGAGGGGCTTACGGTACGCTACACCCTTGACGGCTCGGAGCCTGCGGCGGACAGCACTGTGTATTCCTCCCCCATTAAGGTGAGGGACATATCCCCAAGGGAAAACGTGTTTGCCGCATTTAAGGACATCACCCCGGGAGGCGCCACGCCCCCCAAGGCAAAGGACGTGGCAAAGGCAACGGTGGTAAGGGCGGCTGCCTTTGACGAAAAGGGGAACAGGAGCGGCATATCCACTGCCGTCTACTTTGTGGGCTACAACAAGAAAGCCGACTACTACAACAATTACAGGGTAATATCCATAGTCACCGACAGCAGGAACCTTTTCAACTACGAAACGGGCATATACACCACCGGCAAGACCCTTGACGAGTTCACAAAGGAACACAAGGGGGAGAAGCTGGAGGGCTGGCAGATGGAGGGCAACTACTCCAACCGGGGCCGTGAATGGGAGCGCCCGGTGACACTCCAGATATTCGAGGACGGCAGGCAGGTGTTCTCCCAGGATATGGGCATACGCATACACGGGGGCGCATCAAGGGCAAGCGAGCAGAAGAGCCTCAACGTCTATGCCCGCAGCGACTACGACAGCGCCGCAGAGAAGGGGGCACACGGCTTTGAGTTCGATTTCTTCGACGGCAGCTTAAAGTCTGAAAACGGAGACACCATAGACGGCTTTGACAGCTTCGTGCTCCGCAACGGCGGCAATGATTCCCAGTACTTCCGCTTCCGTGACACCATAATACAGAAGCTGGTCTCCGACAGGGAGATACTCACCCAGGGGGCAAGGACCTGCATACTCTTCATCAACGGTGAATTCTGGGGGCAGTACGAGTTCACGGAGAAGCTGTCACAGCGCTTTGTTGCCGACCACTACGGCCTTGACAAGAAGAATGTGGCAATAATCAAGAACGACTCCCTTGAGGACGGCACCGACGCAGACTATGAGGACTTCACCGATCTGTGGCACTTCATACAGGACAACGACCTTTCCAGTGACACAAATTACGATAAGCTGTGCGAAATGGTGGATATGAAGGCATTCATCGACTATGCCGCCGCAGAGCTGTACATCTACAACTGGGACTGGGGAGACAACAACGTGGCTATGTGGAAATGCACCGCCCCCGATGACAGCAACCCCTATGCCGACGGCAGATGGCGCTTTGCCATGTTCGACACGGAGTACAGCACGGGGCTGTACGGACAGTGCAAAGCCAATGTGGACAGCTTCAAGGAGCTTGCCAAGAAGCAGGGCTTTATCCCGGAGCTGTTCTTTGCCTGCATGAAGAACGAGGGCTTTAAGAGGGACTTTGTAACGGTGTTCATGGATCTTGCCAACGGCAATTTCAGCTACAAGCCCATAGAGGACATGGCAGTGGAGTACATGGAGAGGGATGCCCAGCTTGTGGCGGACACCTTCAACCGCTTCTGGCCCTGGTGGCCCGGCGGGGACAGAGCCGCAGAGCAGTTCTACAACGAGGGTATGTCCATGCTCACCTTCTTTGAAAAGCGCCGGGAATACGCCGCCGGGCACATAGCGGAGAACTTCAGGCTTTCGTCTCCTGTGGCTGTCACCATAAAGGACACCAAGGGGAAAACCGTCATCAACACCATCTCCCCGGCATTTGATGAGGGCACATGGGAGGGGCTCTACTTCCCTGAATACTCCATTCACCTTGAAAACAGCGAGGCAGACTTCTCCCACTTTGCCATAGACGGCAAGCCCATAGACGGCAGGAGCCTGGATCTCTCCCGGTATAAGGACGGGGTCGTGATAGAAGCGAGATACAGCTAAGGGACAGGTGCCGGACTCTGCCGGCTCCCGCTGACTTGCACTCCTCTTTTCATGCAAAGCATTTGCGGGAAAAAGCTGTTGAGCTGATGTCTCTTTATCAGCCTTTCCGGAACCTGACATCTAAAAAGCGGCACCTTTCGGGTGCCGCTTTCTGTTATCTGTTACTTATTCCCTCTGCCCCGAGTAGTCCGGAGTGCCCAGGAACATATTCTGTACCGTGCCCACGCTCATATCCTCCAGGTCAACGGAGGTGATGCGCCCGCTGCCGAAGATAAGGAGCCTTCCCTCCTCTATCATGGCACGCTCAAAGGCATAGTCGCATTCAACTGCGGTGAGGAGCCGTATCTCGCTGCCGTCCGCACAGAAGATGTAGTAGCGGTTGACAGTGCCCATGAAGTTGTCCGCCGATACGGGAACACCTATTATGCCGCTGTCCGGATCACACAGGAGCGCCCTGCGGTCGGTGAGTGCCGGCGAATCGGGGGTGATAAGCTCGGCGGCAAAGCGTGCCTCGTCGGTAACATTGCCCTCTGCATCCCACAGGGAGAGCACCAGCCCTCCTTCGTCGGAGCTGCCCAGAGTAACGGAGCTGTCGCTCCCCATGGGCTTGGAGGTGTTGTCAGCAGCAGGTGAAGCAGGCTCGGGAATATCCTCTGCCGCATCAAGATCTATTGAAAGAGCAGGTTCCGTGCTGCCCTTTTCCACAAGACCTGCGGTGCTGCCCTCATATACAACGGAACCTACCGCTGTTTCGGGGAGCAGACCCCTCTTGACCCCGGTTATGGTAAGATCGTCGGAGAGGGTGTATATGTTGGTGCAGGGGATACTCCCCTCAATGGTGGCTGCGGTAGCTATCCTGAAGGAGCCGCCGCTCTCCGCCATGCTGTTGTGGCTGATAAGGCTGCCGGGCAGCTGAGTATCTGCCCTGTGTACCAGCCCCTCGGAGGTGATGTCAAAGGAGGTCACGGAGGTGACCGCATGACCCTCCTCCTGCAGGGTGCCTGTTACATATACGGTGCTGTCGGTGGTGTACACATCCGCATTGCTGCCAAGCACTGCCATAACGGAGGCGCTGTCGGCGCTGACGGTGGATACCACTGTGTAATCTATGGTGTCAGCCCCCCTGGGAACGAATATATCCGTGGGGCTTACGAACTGCTTTGTGCCGTTGATGTAGTAGGAGGGAACGAAGCTGTCAAGGTCGCTGCCTGATGCGCTGTCCGCACCTGCCCGGTAGGAGGTGACTGCGAATATGTTGCCCTCGGTGTCGGTGCGCAGGGAAACAAGCTCCCCGCACTGCCTGTATGTGGAAAGGTGTTCAGGCTCATCCCCGGAAATGTCGTATATCTCCATGGTGACAAAGCTCTCGCCTGTAATGTCCTCCCCGCTGCTGACAAGGGTCAGGGCGGAGCCGTTGATATACATCTGATCCGGGTCAAATCTGCTCTTTATCTGAGCCGTGCTCTCACAGCTCTCGCTGTCCACAACGAACACGGTGCCGCTGCAGAGATAATATATCTTATCCCCGGCTGCCTTTACAATATCCGCATCTGAATAATCATAGACCTGAGCCTTGTCCCTTGTCTGAACGGGTGCCGCCGTCTGCTGCACCGCAGTCTGTGCGGGGGCAGGGGCTGATACCTGGGCAGGGGCAGGAGCTGTCACGGCAGGTGTGACTGCCGGGGCATCGTCTGTGATTATCTCGGTGCCATCCCCGTATCCTGCGCCTGCAGGGTGCTCGGGAGCACTTTCATATATGCCGGAGTATATATTGTAAAGCTCGTCATAGGACTGTACCTGTACAGCGTGGTACTCTGTATCGCTTGCAATGCCGTCTGTGGAAACGTTCCTGTCACGCATGGCAACAAAGCCGCCGAACAATGCAGCACACGCCGCAAGAGCAGCCAGTGTACGCATGAGCACGGGGCGGGGAACAGGCCTGGGGGCATCTGCCTTTACCTGCTCGGGAGCAGCTATGAGCAGCATTGTCTCTATGCTCTCGGGTGAAAGGGACGCAGGCACTTCTATATCCTCTATGGCCGCATTAAGTCTTTCTTCAAAGCTCACAGTGATGACACCTTTCTAAAAGCGGCTTTATCAAAGCATCGCTTTTTAATGACAATGTGCACGGCATTGCCGCCGCATAGGATAGCACATTGTTCCCCCCTCAGGGGGCATCTGCTGTTGCAGTGTTGTCTCCAAGCAGCGCTCGGAGCTTTGCCTTCGCTCTTGCCGCCTTTGAACGCACGGTACCTGCAGCGGTACCTGTGATCCTGGCGATCTCTTCGGAGGTGTACCCCGATACTGCACTTAAAGTGAGTATCATTCTCTCATCTTCCGAAAGGGACTGCATCGCCTGTCGGAGCGCCACGCTGTCAAAGTCTGTTTCTGTTTGTGCTTTGTCCGGCTGTGTTTCCTCCAGATCATCTATATCTTCCCGGAGGTTGCGCTCTTTGTGGTATTCCCTCAGCTTTTTATTTATCTGTGCTGTAAGGATGGCAGTTATCCAGCTCCTGAAGGAGGAGGGATCCCTTAGCTTCGGAATATTGCGGTATGCCTCAAGGACTGTGTCGCTAACCACGTCTGAAGCATCCTGCTCATTGTTGTTAAGGTTGAGAAGAGATATTCGGTACAAGTCCTTATAGACAAGGGAATAAAGTTCGGCAAATGCTCCGGCATCACCGGCCTGCGCTCGTCTCACACAGGCGGCCGTGTCAAAGCTCATTTAAAGGGATCACCTCGCATACGCTTCTTGCAGCAAAGCGTCGTTATACGAACAGTGTACCGACTCTCTCAAAAGCCTTCCGTATATATAGTGCGTTCAGGGCGGGCTTTTGTTGCATGGGGAAAAAATATTTGTAGCATTGCACAAATCGCACGGGAAAAGTTAATGCATATTGCACAGCAAGTCGGTATGTTCAGCCCCTCGTCGCCGTTCATCAACGGCATCAGGGCACTATCCAATATATTATACAACGATTTCTCCGAAAAGTCAATAAAGAGGTCAGAGATTAAAATGACGGTGGGTCGGCGGCTTGCTGCCCATTCCCTGTCCCGGACAGCTATTCACTATCAGCTATTCAAGCCGCTGAAAAGCTCCGTCAGAGCGTTTCATTCTTCATTCTGCATTCTGCTGCTAAGTTCACTTTTTTCTCTTGATTTTAAAGTAACGGTGTGGTATAATAGTAGTTACTTTATTACGCCCGCTCAGGATGCCCCTGTATGCGGACAGAACGGAGATAATTATGCTTATTTTGGTAGTTAATGCGGGGAGCTCTTCACTCAAGTATCAGCTCCTCAACATGGAGGACGAGAGCGTCATCTGCAAGGGCAACTGCGACAGGATCGGCATCGGCGGCCACATCTCCCACAAGGGGGACGGAGTGGCTCTCGAGCAGGACGTGTCCTTCCCCACCCACACGGAGGCCTTTGAAAAGCTGGTAGAGGTGCTCACCACCGGTGACACCAAGGTGATAGACAGCCTGTCCGAGATAGGTGCTATCGGCAACCGCATCGTGCAGGGCGCTGATGTGTTCTCAAAGACGGAGATAGTCACCGATGAGGTCATCGACAAGATCGAGGCGCTGGCTGAGCTTGCCCCCGTCCACAACCACGGCGCAGCACTGGCACTGCGTGCTTGTAAGTCCGTTATGCCCGATGTTCCAATGACCGTTGTGTTCGACACCGCATTCCATGCCACTATGCCCCCCAAGGCTTATATGTTCGGCTTCCCCTATGAGGATTACAAGGAGCTGCACGTAAGAAAGTACGGCTTCCACGGCACATCCCACAGATTCGTTTCCTCTGCGGTGGCAAAGGCTATGGGGCGTGATGTGAAGGATCTGAGGATCGTCACCTGCCACATGGGCAACGGCTCCTCCATTGCGGCTGTGGATCACGGCAAGGTAGTGGATACCACTATGGGCTTTACTCCCCTTGACGGCCTGCTCATGGGCACACGCTGCGGCGCTGTGGATGCCTCTGCAGTGACCTACATCATGGACAAGAGAGGCCTTTCCCCCAAGGAGATGGCGGACTACATGAACAAGAAGTCGGGTCTTCTGGGCATATCCGGCATATCCTCCGACAACCGTGACGTGAGTGCGGCGGCAAGAGAGGGCAACGAGCGTGCAAAGCTTGCCAACGAGATGCTCCAGTATCAGACAAAGAAGTACATCGGCGCATTCATGGCGGCTATGAACGGCGCTGATGCCATAGTATTCACAGGCGGCATCGGTGAGAACGACTCCCCCACCAGAGAGGGCGCCTGCCGTGACATGGATGCCCTGGGCATCAAGCTGGACAACGAACTCAATGCCACCATCAGGGGCAAGCTCGCAAAGATCTCCGCTCCCGACAGCAAGGTAGAGGTCTGGGTAGTGCCCACAAATGAGGAACTGCTCATTGCAAGGGACACACTGGCGCTTGTAAATGGATAGCAGGATGAGACGTTCTGACGAAGACCGGACTGCTTACTTACCTCTTTCTAAGTAATAGGTATTGATGACAGGGAGTTGGCGGCTTGTTCACCTCTATCCCCGCTGCGCTCATTTGCTCTGCAGATCACTGCCGGAAAAGGATCTGGCTGCTGTTTTCCTCATCCAAAGCAATAAGCAGCAGGGTAAGCTAAAACATATCCCCCGTCATACGGGTATATAGAAGTGTTTCGCCATAGTATCTGATGCAAGGTCAGAAGTACTATGGCGTTTCTATTGACAGTACAGAGATGATGTGCTACAATTGTTACTGACAAAAATCGGAA
>DGXE01000036.1:23957-26000 GCA_002395525.1 Ruminococcus sp. UBA4240 | reverse complement strand
GTCAAGTGGTTAAGACTCCGCCCTCTCACGGCGGCATCAGCAGTTCGAATCTGCTACGGGTCACCACGAAAAGCTCCGCAATAGCGGGGTTTTTTCTTTTGTCTACATTAAGCGGTCAAGCCATCCGCCCTCTCACGGTTTGCTGCTGCTTTCCCAGAAGGGAAAGCTACAGTTTGCATCAGCTACGGGACACTACGAAAAAAGCTCCGCAGTAAGCGGGGCTTTTTATTTTAAGTGGTAAATCCATCCGCCCTCTCACGTGCGACATGATGTCAGACATCTACAGTTCGTATCAACTACGGGTCACCACGAAAAGCTCCGCAATAGGCGGGGCTTTTTTATTTTAGGTAGTTAAGCCATCCGCCCTCTCACGGTTTGCAGCTGCTTTCCCAGAAGGGAAAGCTACAGTTTGCATCTGTGCATGACTGCGTCGATGCAGGTCACACACGAAAAGCTCCGCAATACCGGAGCTTTTTATTTTTAAGTGGTAAATACATCCGCCCTCTCACGATTGAAAGTGCTTTCCCAGGAGGAAAAGCCACAGTTCGCTTCAAATACAGGTCACTGCAAAATAAGAAAAAGCGCTGACTGGTCAGCGCCTTTTTAGAACTATGTTATTAAGCTATCCGTTCTTTTACGAGTGCAGTTGCTTCTCCGCAGGAAATTGCTTCTGGTCGGAAAGCTGCAGTTTGGCTATGGAATAGGTTATATGGTAGATCATCGGCTTTTGCGGTCAGTTTAACATTCCTGATTATAAAAACAGGGGTGTTGTTTATGTTGGGGAATACTTATCCAGCAAGTCGATCACACCAAGGATTATCTGCTGATTATTGTCGCTTAAAGAGGATATTTTTTCTGCTGTTACGGAATTGTATGCGCTAAATTCGTTTGACGATATTCCAAGAAGAAGGTAATTGGGAGTGGTCTTAAGCACCGAACACAGCTTCATTATCAGTTCAAGACTTGGTGCAGACCGTCCTGTTTCGATATTAGATAAATACTTGTAATTCACACCTACCAGTTCACACACCTTGTACTGCTTTAGTCCAAGTTCTCTGCGCCTGTTTGCTATACGCTTTCCTATCTGTACATAATCGAGTTCCATAATTACCCCCAACAGGTGATGTATTTGTTTTATAGTAACTCATATTTTCACAAAAGAAAACAATTTAATAGATAGAAAAACCTATTGACAAATAGAAAATACCATGATATAATAAGAATTACAACAAAGTGCTTTGTCAAATCCAAAATCAAGTGTTCCGGAATGCACATATGCATATGTGCGATTTTACGGTGCCATTGTTGGGAGGTCTTTTATGAAACGGTTTATAAGTATTATTGTATCATGCATTATCTCGTCGTTGATGTGTTTTTCTGCATATGCTTTCGGCTTTGAGGATGAGGCATATGACTATACGTCTGGAACGGTTGCAAAATCTATTGTTTATGATGAATCAAGCCCTCATTACTATAAGATCGTTTTGACTTCTGATGGGAAGCTTGATCTAAAAGTAACGATGGATTCTAATGTCCTTGTAAAGATTCTTGATGAAGACGGAGAAAAGAAAGACTCTATCAGTGTCTGGATAGATTACCGTACCGGGTTGGCTGTAGCTACGATGAACAAATCGCTTGCAAAGGGAACATATTACATTGGGATATGGAATACTGGTTCAAACAGTGGAGAATACAAATTTTCTGCAACATTTCCGTCAAATTCAACTGACGAAACTGCTGCAGGGGCATACCCTGCAATCTACCTTTCATCCGGCGATTCCATCGGACTTGGTGCTGTTGTTTCAAACACAGTCAGGGATGACGTTACCATCTCAACCTCCAACAGAAGAGTGGCAAAAGTCAATTCTTACGGCTATGTTACAGCGGTAAAGAAAGGAACTGCCGTTATCACCATCAAATATGGCAGGACATCCACCAAGCTGTGTGTTGTGGTTGAATGATCTCATAAGCCCCGGAGCATTTTGTGCTCCGGGGCTTATGTTTTACAAAATATTATATAAATATTCATATTTAATTCATACG
>DGXE01000036.1:0-23888 GCA_002395525.1 Ruminococcus sp. UBA4240 | reverse complement strand
GGGGGGGGGGGGTAGAATGGTAATGCACTATTTATTGTGCTTAAAATTACCATTTGAGGAGGATATGAAATGAAGAAGATAATCGCACTGATACTCACCGCCCTGCTGATGCTTGCAATGCCCGCAGCAAGTGCATTTGCAGCCGGCAAGGACATGGACACCGCAAGCAAGATCGAATCTGGAAAGACCTACAGCGGAAATACCGAAAGTGCCCGGTGGTACAAGATCGACACGGAGAAGGGAACATTAAAGATAACGGCTCAACTCACTAAGGAATGTTCATATCCGACCTATTTCCAGCTTTTTGACAAAAATGGTGCAGAGGTTTATCCCGATGACAGTAAAGCCACTGTAGGCAGGCTGGATAATGACAACAGCTTTGGACTGCGTACTTCAAGCGACAGCGGTAAAGCCAGCGGATATGCTGCTTTTACCGTGAAAAAGGGCACCTACTACATCAAGGTATATACATGGCAGAATTTCCTTGTCAGTGAAGTAACAAATTTCAAATTCAAAGTCACCACCCCCGGAACAGCGAACAACAGTTCCAATGCAAAGCTTGTAGGCTTTTCGACTGCAATTAAGGCGGGGGAAATCCTTACACTGAACCCGCTCACCTCCGCAAGCGGGGCAAAGGTGACATGGAGCACCACGGATAAGAGCGTTGCCACTGTCTCAGGCGGCAAAATAACAGCTGTCAAGGTAGGCACTGCGGACATCACCTGCAAGTGCGGCACTACATCAATGACCATAAGGGTAAAGGTAAACTAAAATAAATGCAAAGTATTGACAAAAACCCTTTGATAGTGTATAATGTATAGAGACAGGAAGAGTGCCGCACGACGACGTCAGCGGTTCTCCTCCGGTATGATTATTGCATAAGAAATAACCGTTACCTTTGGGTGGGGGCGGTTATTTCTTTTTGTTATGATCACTTACCAGAGAGATAATCTCGGTTATCAGCAGCAATAAAGTTAATACTTCGATCACTGTCATCATGATCACCTCCGTCTCCGGAGGCAGAATTGAACCGCCTATCGCTTGAAGTGTGCGACACTCCATTACCATTATAGCGTACTTTACGGGACAGGTCAAGTTACAAAGCGGTAATTAAGTCCGGGTATTGACAAAGGCTCTTTGAGGGTGTATAATGTATACAGATAGGAAGAGTGCCGCACAGCAATGTAAGCGGTTCTCCCTCCGGTCTTAGTTATTGTGAAGAAATAACCGCAGCCTTTGGTCGGGGGCGGTTATTTCTTTTTATTATTCATAGCCAATGCTAAAACCAACGAAATAATATCGGTAAGCATAATGACAAAAGTAAATACTTCCATCGGTGACATGAATATCACCTCCGTTTCCGGAGGATAGAATAGAACCGCCTATCGCTTGAAGTGTGCGACACTCCATTACCATTATAGCGTACTTTACGGGACAGGTCAAGTAACAAAGCGGTAATTAAGTCCGGATATTGACAATAGCTGTCATGGCGATGTGCTGCAGGGAGGGAATGACCTCCCTTTTTTTATTGATATTTTACAAAAACAAATTGAGAATGATTATCAATTTGACGAAGAGTTAGAAGTTGAGAGAATAATATTGACAAGGGCGGCATAAATGTATATAATTAAATTGAAAATGATAACCATTATCAATTTATGCAGTGCCGCCCCATGGGGGCAGGCGGTTTTCGTGCGGGGCAGAGGTGCTGTGGCTGTCCTCGCAGTTTGGAGGTTCTGTTATGTTTAAGAAAAAAATGGGGGCTTATGCCCTTGCGCTTGCCATAGCTGCGGCGGCATTGACCGGCTGCGGCGCAGGGAATGGCTCTGTCAATACCTCTGCAAGCACCGCCGCAGCTGCGGATACGGCTGCCCCTGCGGGGGGTGAGCCTTTCAGCGTGGTTTGCACTATTTTCCCCGCATATGACTGGACAAGGGAGATACTCGGCAGCCATGCAGATGAGGCTCAGGTCACATATCTTCTTGACAACGGTGTGGATCTGCACAGCTATCAGCCCACAATGGACGATATGATGAAGATCTCTGACTGCGACCTGTTCATATATGTTGGCGGGGAGTCCGATGAGTGGGTGGAGGATGCCCTTGAGGATGCACAGAACAAGGATATGAGGGTCATAAGCCTTCTGGATGTGCTGGGTGACTCCGCCAAGGTGGAGGAGCTGAAGGAGGGTATGCAGGAAGACGATCATGACGAGGATGACCATGACGACGACCACGATCATGATGAGGAAGAATATGACGAGCACGTATGGCTCTCCCTGAGAAACGCAAGGATATTCTGTGCGGAGATAGAAAGGAATATGGAAGCTATCGATCCCGCAAATGCCGCTGATTACAGGGCGAACCTTGAAGACTACACTGCAAGGCTGGATGAGCTTGACAGCAGCTTTAAGGCGGTTGTGGACGGCTCCTCTGCAAGGACGCTCATATTCGGGGACAGATTCCCCTTCCGCTACTTTGTGGACGACTACGGCCTTGACTACTATGCTGCCTTTATCGGCTGCTCCGCCGAGACCGAGGCCAGCTTTGAGACCGTCACATTCCTTGCGGACAAGGTAAAGGAGCTTGACTGCAAGACCATATTCATACTCGAAAGCTCTGAAAGCGGGATCGCCGATACCATCATCAGCACATCCGGCAGGAGCGTTGAAATTGCGGAGCTCAACTCCCTCCAGTCCGTATCAAGGGAGGATATTGCAGGGGGGGCTACCTACATCTCCCTTATGCAGGGCAACTGCGATGTGCTTGCGGGTGCTCTTGAATGATGACCTTCAAAGCTTGCTTTCAACAAGCAAGCGTGAGCCGTAGGTTCACTTTCGTTCAGTGGGGGATTGTATCCCCCACTGAACGAAAACATGGAACCCATGCCACCGCAATGGCATGAGCTGCCATTAGAGGCGGGGGATATGGCTTGCGGTTATAGTATACAAAAATGCGGAGGCTTCGGTTCCTCCGCATTTTTTCAGCTGTTGATCGGATAGAGGGCTTATTTCGCTTTGCTGTCAGCCCTTGTGCTGAGCATGATCGCCTTTACTGCCGCATCAAGGCAGGATGTATCCAGTGTCTCCACCAGACCCGCATCACAGGCGCCTGCTATGGCAGGATCCATAGGCAGCTTTGCCAGCACGGGGAGGGAGAACTCCGCCGCCGTTTCCTCCACATGGCTCTTGCCGAAGGGATACAGCTTTTTGCCGCAGTCGGGGCACTGGATGTAGCTCATGTTCTCCACCAGACCCAGTATGGGGATATTCATCATATTTGCCATGTTGACAGCCTTTGACACTATCATGGACACCAGATCCTGGGGGGAGGTGACTATGATGAGCCCGTCCACGGGGAGGGACTGGAACACGGTCAGGGGGACATCGCCGGTGCCGGGAGGCATATCAACGAACATATAGTCCACATCGTTCCAGAGCACTTCGCCCCAGAACTGCTTTACCACTCCCGCCAGCACGGGGCCTCTCCAGATGACGGGGGAGCCGGGATCCTCCAGGAGAAGGTTTATGCTCATCATATCCACACCGCCACGGCTCTTCACGGGGATAAGCCCCTTGTCCGTGCCGGTGGCTCTTTCCTCGATGCCGAACATCTTGGGTATGGAGGGGCCTGTTATATCCGCATCAAGTATGGCGGCATGGCTCGTCTTGGAAAAGGCGGTTGCAAGCAGGGAGGTCACCAGTGACTTGCCTACGCCCCCCTTGCCGCTTACTACTCCTATGACCTTGCCTACTCTGCACCCCTCGGCAAGGTTCTCCAGAAAGCTCTGGGGTGCTCTCCTTGAGGGGCAGTCCACGCCGCAGGAGGAACAATTCTCATTACAGCTGCTCAAAGTTATCATCCTTTCAGACAGGGCAAGCCCTGTATACTGTGGTCTCTACTTAATTATACTATATCCGCAGGGAAAAGTCAATGCATTAGAATATGCTGATTTGTGAACAATAGAAGCAGGGGAAGCCGGGGGATGACATATCGGCGGATGATGTATATAAAATGAGTAGTTTTGTTAATGTGGTTGCGCCGGCTTGAAAACTTGATCGGAGAAAAAATCTGTACAAACGGATATGACTTTTATGGCGGTCATATCCGTTTTACATTGATAGACCTGCACCTATTGCTGAATATAGGTAAAATGTGTTGGACAGATGAGGATTTGTATGCTAATATATCTACAGTCAAGCACGGAGGTGAACTGATGAAGAAATATATTGCGCTTACAGGGCTGCTGCTCATGTGTATGCTCAGCCTTGCTGCCTGCGGCACTGCCGGCGGGAATAAGGCTAAGGCTGCTGCGGAAACGGCGGCTGCGGAGACTGTTGCTGCAGTATCAGCTGCTGAAAACGAAGATAAGCAGGATGACTGCTGCAAAGAAACCGCTGAATGCTGCACAGAAAAGAATGAATGCTGTGCGGAAAAAAACGATGACTGCTGCGCAGAGAAGGACGATTGCTGCGAAGAAACAGAGAATGCAGAGATCCCTGACTGCTGCGCCGGATAGGAAGGATCAATATGAAAAAACAAATTATTGCAGGACTTGCTGTCCTCACACTGCTGACGGGCTTTACCGGATGCGCAGGCACATCCACCACAGGCACATCCGCCGGAGGCACATCCACCGCAGAGACCACTGTTACAGAGGCTGCTGCTGCGGCACAGGATACAGCGGACACATCAGCCCTTGAAAAGACAGACTTCTCCCTGGGCACTCTGAACTCCACGGCTCATCTGCTGGGCTTCGTTGCGGCAGAGGAGGGCTTCTTCAAGGAGGAAGGCCTGAATGTGACCGTGACTCAGTTCTCATCAGCCTCAGAGCTTGCAAATGCCCTTGAATCCGAGAAACTGGATGTGGCATTCATAGGCTCCGTGCCCACACTCACATTCCAGTCACAGGGACATGAGCTGTCCGTCTTCGGAGGGGCAATGACCAACGGCCACGGCTATGTGATAAAGCATGAGAAGAATGATGAGAGCAAGAATGGCATTGAGAAGCTGGTGGACAGGAATGTTGCATCCGTTAAGAACAGCATACAGGATGCAGAGCTCCAGATACTTCTCAAAAATGCGGGCATTGAGATAGGCGAAGGCGAGGGCAAGGTAAACATAGTGTACTTTGACAGCCAGAAGGATGCCTATGCAGCCCTTGCCAATGACAGCATAGATGCGGCATCCGTGTATTCCCCCTATGCCTCCCTTGCGCAGAGCCAGGGATATGACATAGTATACCGCTGCTCCGAGGAGGAGGCGCTGAAGAATCAGCCCTGCTGCCGTCAGGTGGCGTACACTCCCTCTCTGGAGAAGTACCCCAATTCCTTCAAGGCATTTGAGCGTGCCCTTATCAAGGCATACAAGTTCACTCAGGAGAACGAAGACAAGACCATCACGGATGTAAAGCAATACATAGACATTGAGGAAGACCTTATCAGAACAGAGGTCTACGGAGGCTACGGCACATCAAATCCCGATCCGGACAAGCAGGGCACAGCAGCCCTCAAAAACAGCATAGTAGAGCTGGGCTACACCGAGGACTACGACTTTGATGCCCACTACAACACGAAGATATATTCCGAAGCACTGGAAAGCCTTATTGCGGAAAGCCCCGATGACAAGGTATATGCGGAGCTTAAAGCCCACTTCGACGAATTTGAATGATGACAAGGCTGTCGCCTCCATATGGGGGCGATAGCTTTTGTCTATAGCACATCAAAGCAAAGGGGTATTGGACATATAGCCTTTCATGGAGTATAATATACATGAAAGGCGATGATGATATGAAAATCGAAATAAAGGATCTTACCGTTGACTATACAGAAAAGAATTCCAGATTTACAGCCCTTGAAAACGTATCCTTCGGAGTGAATGAGGGGGAGTTCGTCAGCATCGTAGGTTCTTCCGGGTGCGGCAAGTCCACCCTTCTCAGCGTGCTTGAAGGCATATACAAGGCAGCGTCCGGCACGGTGAACATAGACGGGAAGCCTGTCAGCGGCACAGGCACCAACAGAGGCGTGGTATTCCAGCACTACTCCCTCTTCCCCTGGATGACCACAAGGGCAAATATCGCATTCGGCATCCGTCAGGTAAGACATGACCTTTCAAGGAGGCAGCGCCTTGAGCTTGCGGATGAGTATCTGAAAAAGGTAGGCCTTGAGGGCTACGGCAATAAATATCCCTCACAGCTTTCGGGAGGGATGCAGCAGAGAGCTGCCATTGCAAGGGCACTTGCAATGGATACGGACATACTCCTCATGGATGAGCCCTTCTCCGCTCTTGACCCCAAGAACAGAAAGGATCTACAGGATCTTCTCTTAAAGCTCTGGGAGGGCGAGGAGAAGAACGGCAGGAAGAAGACTGTTGTGTTTGTTACCCATGACATTGATGAAGCCATCCTCCTTTCCGACAGGATAGTGGTAATGTCACACCATCCCGGCACTGTTGCCGAGGTGCTCAGCGTTCCCTTTGACCGTGACCACAGGCGCACGGATTCCCGTGATGAGAGGTCCTACCGCTCCTTCAGGGACAAGATAATGAACGTGTTCTGGGCACAGGTCTATAACGGCATAGGCGGACAGGAGGTCGTTATATGACAGCAAAGGAGCGTTACCTGCGCCCTGTGCATCTTCTGTTTGTGGTGCTGCTGGTAATAGTGGCTGTTCCCGGAAAGAACACCGACGAATATGCTCTCTGGCTTGTGGGTACGGCAGCGGTGATAGAGGCTGTCACCCTTGCAGCCTCCGCACTGTTCAAGAAGAAGCAGAGCTTACAGCTCTTTACGGATATAGTGGGCTTTCTCTATGTGTTCCTCTCCCTGTGGACACTTGCCACCGTAAAGACGGGGCTGCTGAAAAGGACACTGTTCCCTCCCTTCGGTACCATAATACATCAGTTCTATGAGGACAGGGCGAAGATAATAGTAAACATCGGGGCATCGCTGAGTATAATCGCACAGGGCTTTTTTCTGGCACTCATCGTTGCCATCCCTCTGGGGCTTGTCATCGCATCCAATGCAAGGGCGGGGAATGCGGCATCCTACATCACCAAATTCTTCTCATCCATACCCCCTATCGTGTATATCCCCTACGGTATAGCACTTCTCCCCACACTCCACAGCTGCTCGGTGATGGTGGTGTTCCTGGCATCCTTCTGGCCGGTGTTTGCCGCAACTATGAGCGGTGTGATGGGTGTTGACAAGAAGATACTGGATTCGGCAAGGGTGCTTTCACTGAGCAGGCTCTCCATGCTCTTTGAGATATACCTGCCCGCAGCCCTCCCCCAGATATTCCTGGGTGTGAATCAGGGGCTTTCCGTTTCCTTTATCCTGCTCACCTCTGCGGAGATGATAGGCGCACAGGACGGAATGGGCTACTACGTCAAGAACTACTCGGATTTCGGCGACTACACAAGGACTATCGTGGGACTGCTGGTCATAGGCTTTGTGGTCATCGCTGTGACCTTTGCGGTGGGCAAGGTGCAGAAGGCGCTGCTGAAATGGAAATGATCTGTCAAGGTATAGATTTTATCTATACCTTGATGTTGTTTTTATATATTAGACAAATAATATATAATGGAGTATAATTAAAACAGAGCTTTGAATAACAACAGATACTGTTCCCCCCTCCGCAGACACGATGCTCGCTGTCGGGGGCGGCGGTATCAGTTCCACAGGAAGTGAGAATATGACAGAGATCATATGGATAGGCAGGGGCGGACAGGGCGCATTTACCGCCGCAAAGCTGCTTGGTGCTGCATATGCGGGAGAGGGGCGCTTTTCCCTGGCGTTCCCCTCCTTCGGACCGGAGCGCAGAGGTGCCCCGGTGAGGTCGTTTACCAAGCTGTCGGACAGCCCTATAAACGACCGCTCCCAGACAGCAAGAGCCCGGCATATCGTCTTGCTTGACAGGACACTTTACGACAGGTCGCTTCACGCTCTGCTGACCGAGGGCGGCACCATCATCGTAAATTCCCCGGAGAGCATAGAGGATACGGTCACATTTGACGGGGACAGCATCGCACGGGAGCTGCGGCTCCCCACGGTGAACACCATAATGTCAGGGGTGCTGTGCGGGCTGTACGGGACGGTGTCAAAGGAGGAGCTTTTCTCTGCCGTGGAAGGTGTGATGCCCAAAAAGCTCCACGAAAAGAACAAGGCTGCCATTGAGAGGGCGTTTGATGAGGTGGGCGGATGAAACCATATATAAGAGAGAAAAGTACATTCACATTCGATGAGATACCGGAAGACACCTGCTTTGAGGCGGGGTATCTTGTCACCGTAAACGCAGGCTGGAGAAGTGTTACCCCCTATGTGGACACAGAAAAGTGCATAGGCTGTTCACAGTGCTATCTCTACTGCCCCGATGGGGTCATCTCCATGGAGGGGAAGACGCCTGTTCTGGACTACGACTTTTGCAAGGGCTGCGGGATATGCTCCAAGATATGTCCCCGACACGCCATCGAAATGAGGTAAATATGAAAAAGTTCTTATCCGGGGACGAGGCCTTTGCGGAGGGCGTTCGTCTTGCCTGTCCCGAGGTCATATCCGCCTATCCCATAACCCCCCAGACGGTGGTGGTGGAGAAGCTGTCCGAAATGGTGGAGAACGGCTCCCTTGATGCGGAGTTTATCCACGTTGAGAGCGAGCACTCCGCCCTTTCCTGCGCCATTGGCGCATCAGCCGCAGGGGTGCGCACCTTTACCGCCACATCCTCACAGGGGCTCCTCTACATGGCGGAGGGGCTTGTGTACGCATCCGGAGGGCGCTTCCCCATAGTTATGATGAATGCCAACCGTGCCACTGCGCTGCCCTGGAATATCTACGGGGATCAGAGGGATTCCCTTGCCCTGCTCGACACGGGCTGGATACAGTCCTATGCGGAGAATGCACAGGAAGCCCTTGACCTTGCCCTTATGGCGTATTACATAGCCGAACACAGGGATGTATCCACGCCCTATATGGCAAATCTTGACGGCTTTATCCTGACCCATACCTATGAGAACGTGGATATACCTGCACCGGAGCAGGCAAAGGAATATCTGCCCCCATATGAAACAAATAACCGCTTTGACTTTGAGCACCCTGTCAACATGGGATTTTCCGCAGGGCCTGAGACAAACATCATCTTCAAATACAAGGAGCACCGTGCCTTTGACAGGGCAAGAGGGGTCATTGCCGAGGCGGAGGACAGGTTTGCACAGGTATTCGGGAGAAGGTACACAGGGCTGCTGGATACCTATCTCACCGAGGATGCGGAATATGTCATCATCACCCTTGGCACTATCGCAGGGCTTTGCAGGAACATTGCGGATGAGCTCCGTGAACAGGGGATAAAGGCGGGTGTCATACGCATACGGTATTTAAGACCCTTCCCCAATGATGAGATAGCAGCGGCGGTGAGAAATGCAAAAGCTGTCGGGGTGCTTGAAAAGGATATCTCCTTCGGAAATGCGGGCACCGTCTATGCCAATGTGACCTCCGCCCTCCAGTGGGGAGGCATCACCGCTCCCGCCTATAATTTCATCGGCGGACTCGGGGGCAGGGACATTTCGGCTGACGACATCAGGGATGTTTTCACAAAAGTACAGACCGGCACAGACAGACTTAACTGGATAGGGGTGAGCAGATGAACGCAAGTGCTCTTGACAAAAACGAATACTTCTACGGCCACAAGGCTTGTGCAGGCTGCGGCGGCTCCCTTGCTGTGCGTGCAGCCCTTAAAGTCCTGGGAGAGAGGGCTGTTGCGGTGCTGCCTGCCGGGTGTATGTCTGCGGTGGGCTTTAACTTCCCCCAGCTCTGCTTCGGCAACAATGCCATAATATCCATGTTTGCAGGGACTGCATCCATGCTTACAGGCGTGGAGGCAGGCCTGCGCAGGTATGCGCGCAGAAAGGGATACAAAGACTTTCACGCTGTGGGCTTTGCAGGGGACGGAGGCACTGCCGACATCGGCATACAGGCTCTTTCGGGCGCCATCGACAGGGGAGATGACATCCTCTACATCTGCTACGACAACGAAGCATATATGAACACGGGCATACAGAAGTCGGGGCTTACCCCCTACGGGGCACGCACCACCACCACCCCCGCAGGTGCCAATATCCACGGCAATATCCGCCCCAAGAAGAATATGTTCGAGATAGTTGCCGCCCATGACATACCCTATGCCGCAACTGCCACCGTAGGCTACATTAACGACTTTATAAACAAGGTGGAAAAGGCATCGAAGATAAGGGGCACAAAGTACATCCACGTAATAGCGCCCTGCCCCACGGGCTGGGGCATACCTGTCAGTGACACGGTGGAGGTAGCCCGTGAGATAGCAGACTGCGGACTGTGGTATCTGGCGGAGTACGAAAACGGGGAATACAGGCTCACCCGTGATCCGAAGGAATTTACATCCGCAGAGGCCTATCTGCGTCGTCAGGGGCGGTTTAAGCATCTTACAGATGAGGACATAGCTACGATAATCGATTCCCGTGACAGAAAATGGGAAAGAATAAGGAAAGAGTGGAAATAATGCCAACACTATCCAGAAGAGCAGAGAACTTCACCGATTCGGTGATACGCCGCATGACAAGGATATCCGCAAGATACGGAGCCGTCAACCTGTCCCAGGGCTTCCCGGATTTCGATCCCCCGTCTGAGATAACAGACAGGCTTTCACAGGTGGCACACGAGGACTTCAATCAGTACTCCATCACATTCGGTGCAAGGAATTTCCGTGAGGCGCTTGCAAGAAAGCACGAGCATTTCTCCGGTCAGAAAATAGACCCGGAAAGGGAGATATGCGTCACCTGCGGCAGCACTGAGGCCATGATGGCGGCTATGCTGTCTGTCACAAATCCGGGGGATAAGGTGATAGTATTCTCCCCCTTCTACGAAAACTACGGGGCGGACACCATACTCTCCAATGCGGAGCCTGTCTATGTTCCACTGGTGCCCCCTGAGTACAGCTTTGACCCTGATGTGTTGGAGGCTGCTTTCAGGCAGCGCCCCAAGGCGCTTATCCTGTGCAACCCCTCAAACCCCTGCGGAAAGGTGTTCACAAGGGATGAGCTGCAGATAATTGCTGATCTTGCCATAAAGTACGACACCTTTGTCATCACCGATGAGGTCTATGAGCATATACTCTACGCCCCCAACGTCCATACACATATATCGGCGCTTCCCGGAATGAAGGAGAGAACCATACTCTGCTCCTCCCTGTCAAAGACATATTCCGTTACAGGCTGGAGACTGGGCTATGTCATCGCAGCCCCGGAGGTGACGGACACCATACGCAAGGTGCATGACTTTCTCACCGTGGGGGCGGCGGCACCCCTGCAGGAGGCGGCAGTCACAGGCCTTTCCTTCGGCGACGACTATTACAGGGCATTGCAGGATAAGTACACCCATATGAGAAAGCTGTTCATAGACGGGCTTGACCGCATAGGACTTGTCCACAATGTGCCACAGGGAGCGTATTTTGTAATGGTGGACATATCCGAATTCGGATATGAGGACGATCTGCTGTTCTGCGAGCACTTAGCCGAGAAGGTGGGTGTGGGCGCCGTGCCGGGCTCCAGCTTCTTCAGAGAGCCGGAGCACAGGTATATCCGCTTCCATTTTGCAAAGAAGGACGACACCCTCAATGAAGCCCTCAACAGGCTTGAAGGCATAAGAGCGAAGATATGACAGGATGCACTGCTCCCCGGGGGCAGTGCATTTTGTTTCTTTTGTTATAGATTTTACCTATATCATACTATATGTTATATGTATTTGACTTATAACGTATACTGGTATATAATAAGCACATCAAAGGAAAACAATTACTTTATGTAACTGAATAAACGGAGGAAACAAAAATGGCACAGACAACTCAGAAATGGGTAGAAAGAAAATACTGGAACGAGAAGCTGGAGACTCTTCCCAGAGAGGAGCTTGAAAAGTTCCAGCTTGAAAAGCTCAAGGAGATCATCCGCCACGCATACGAGAACTCTCCCTACTACAAGCGCACATGGGATGAGGCAGGCGTTTCTCCTGACGACATCAAGTCCCTCAAGGACATCCAGAAGTTCCCCTTCATCAACAAGAAGACCCAGCGTGACACTCAGGGTGTGGGCAGTTTCTTAGGTGAGCTGGCAGCCGTTCCCGAGGAGGACGTGGTGTTCATCTCCACATCATCAGGCTCCACAGGCGTTCCCACAGTCAGCCCCTTCACCAAGGCGGACTTCGATGCATTCCAGGACACTGAGAGCCGCTGGTTCTGGCAGATAGGCATGAGACCAAATGACCGCTATGTCCACGCCCTCAACTTCTCCCTCTATGTGGGCGGACCCGATGTAATAGGTGCTCAGAACATGGGCGCACTGTGCATCTGGGGCGGCACCCTTCCTTCCGACAGGCTCCTGTTCGTGCTCAAGACCTATCAGCCCACAGTCATCTGGACCTCTCCCTCCTATGCATGGCAGCTCGGTGAGAAGGCAAAGAAGGCGGGCATAGATCCCAAGAAGGATCTCAACATCAAGAAGATAATCGTTGCCGGTGAGCTGGGCGGCTCCATCCCCGCTACACGCAAGGCTATCGAGGATCTGTGGGGGGCAGAGCTCTACGACTTCTACGGCTTATCTGACATATTCGGCGCCTGCGCCGCACAGTGCGAATACCACGACGGCCTCCACATCGCCGAGGATCACATCCTTGTGGAGACAGTAGATATACATACCGGGGAGATCCTCCCCGACGGAGAGGTAGGCGAGCTGGTCTACACCACCCTCCAGAAGAAGGCACGTCCCCTCATCAGATTCAGGACAGGTGACATCGGCTACATCGACAAGACACCCTGCAAGTGCGGACGTACTCACGGGCGCATCCACATAAACGGGCGCAAGGATGATATGTTCATCGTATCCGCCGTAAATGTGTTCCCCTCCGATATAGAGGCTGTTGTACGTGACATAAAGGGCATCACAGGCGAGTATCTTATCAGGATATTCGAGAAGGACTTCACCTGCAAGTACGCCGTTGAGATAGAGAAGAACGCAGATAACCCCAAGACTGATGAGGAAGTGGCAGCAGAGGTATCCACCGCACTCAAGGCTCGTATAGGCGTTAAGCCCGCAAGAGTCGAGGTGCATCCCGACGGCGGCCTCAACACCCGCTCCGAGCATAAGTCATCAAGAGTCATTGATGAGCGTCATCAGGATTACAACATCTGATGTGACCGTTTATTCAGGGCAGGCCGTATATCTTCGGATATACGGCTTGTTCTATGGCTGGTTATAGAAAAAAACTATTTGACAAATGGGAATCTATGGTGCATAATAGTCTTATCAAATAACAAAGGAGCCAGGCACTATGATGTGTGTATGTTGTTTTTATCTGTATAAAAGAATAGACAGGTGAAAACGGCATGACCATAAGTGTTTTTGGGAGAATGTGTGTTTTCGCATTCTCCCTTTTTGTTTTGAGGTGAAGTATGGTCGATAACAGAGAGAGCATGACAGCCAAGCTGTGCGCATTCGCACGGGCTTATCATTCCAACATCGAGCCCAGGAAAATATCCGATGACTACCTTGCATTCGATCTTATGGGCAAGGAAGAATATGAGGAGATACGTGAGCATATAGTCTCAAACTATACCCATGACAGGAACATCAAGTGGTTTGTGAACACATTCTTTGCCCCCATTCCCCTGGCAAGGGAGCGCTTTGTGGAGGAGAGGCTGCGTGACTATGCGGAGGAGCCCTGCCAGATGGTAATATGCGGGGCGGGCGCCGATACCTTCTCATTCAGGAACGATAACGAAGGCATCACCATATTCGAGGTGGATCATCCCGATACACAGCGGTACAAGAAGCAGCGCATCCGTGCCCTTGAATGGAACATTCCGAAGAATGTCCGCTTCGTGCCTGTTGATTTCAATATCGAGAAGATGTCCCACAAGCTCATTGAGGCGGGCTTTGACACAAATGTGAGGACGTTCTTTACCATCCTTGGGGTAAGCTACTACCTGACTTTGCCCGTATTTACCGAGACACTCCGCCAGATAGCCGACCTTTCCGCACCCGGCAGCGAGCTTATCTTTGACTTTCCTCTGCAGGGCACAGGCTACCCCGAGCGTGTGGGCTATCTTGCACACATAACCGAGGAGCTTGGGGAGAAAATGTCCGGGGGCTTTACCTACAACGACGTGTCAAGGGCGCTGTATTCCCTTGGCTTCCAGATAGACACATATCTCCCTCCGGATATGGTGGAAAGGTCGTTCTTTGCAGACAGGGGGGACGAGCTCCACGCCTTTGAGAACGTGTCCCTGCTGTCCGCCAGCTACACCTCGGGATATGTCTTTGAATAACGGTTATAGCTTAAAACTATATCAGACTATATATTTCGCATACTTGACTTATATAGGAAAAAGCTATATAATGTACAAAGAGGTGATAACATGACTTTGCAGCAGATAAAATACGCCCTTGTTATTGCGGAGGCAGGCTCTCTCAACAAGGCAGCGGAGATACTTTACATTTCACAGCCCTCACTTTCCAGCTCCATAAAGGAGCTTGAAGGGGATACGGGCATTACCATATTCACACGCAACAGCCGTGGGGTCATCCCCACACCGGAGGGGGAGGAATTCCTCAGCTATGCCCGCCAGGTGTATCAGCAGTACGAGCTGCTCACCGACAAGTATTCCGGGAAAGCGAAGAAGAAGCACAGGTTCGGTGTTTCCTCCCAGCACTACTCCTTTGCGGTGGATGCCTTTGTGAAGACTGTGGAGCTGTATGACACCATAGGCTTTGACTTTGCATTCCGTGAGACAAGGACGATGGATGTCATCGAGGACGTTGGCTCTGCCAAAAGCGAGATCGGCATCATCTTCAAGTCCGATTACAACGAAAAGGTCATCGACAAGATGCTGAAGGTAAACGACCTTGAATTTACCTCCCTGATACGATGTCGGGCTTATGTGTACATCCACAAGGATCATCCCCTTGCAGACCATGAGAGCATTGCCTTTGACGAGCTGCTTGACTACCCCTGTCTGATGTTCGAGCAGGGGGACAGCATACCGGGCTTCTTTGCGGAGGAGATACTCTCCGACAAGGAATATCCCCGTGTGATCCGCACCACTGACAGAGCCACCAACCTCAACTTCATGATAGGTCTCAACGGCTTTACCCTGTGTTCGGGCATCGTGTCCGAGGAGCTCAACGGCAGCGACTACAAAATGATACCCTTCCGTGAGGATGACGAGAACCGCAACACCATCATGAACATAGGCTATATCACCAAGAAGAAGACGATCCGGAGCGATATTGCCAGCGACTATATCTTCTTCATCAAGGAGTTCCTTGACAAGGTCAAGGATCCTGTGCTTAACAAGGACTGATAATATGAGCTATAAGAACATCAACACCGCCCTCATACACGGGGGCATATCCATTGACGAGCGCACGGGAGCTGTAAACATCCCCATCTACCAGACCTCCACCTACAAGCAGG
This sequence comes from Ruminococcus sp. UBA4240, assembly GCA_002395525.1. Classification (GTDB taxonomy): domain Bacteria; phylum Bacillota; class Clostridia; order Oscillospirales; family Ruminococcaceae; genus Huintestinicola. Next base: position 8,399 of record DGXE01000036.1, on the reverse strand, counting down.
ACGGTCTTGGGAAGATGAGGGGATACGAGTACAGCCGCACGGGCAATCCCACAAGAGAGGCGCTTGAAAGCCTTATCGCCGAGCTGGAGGGCGGCTATGCAGGCTTTGCCTTTGCATCCGGCATGGCAGCCACCACCGCAGTGCTCAGCCTCTTCCACAGCGGCGACAGGATACTCATTTCAAGCAATGTTTACGGCGGCACATTCAGGGTGCTTGACAAGGTGTTTGACCATTTCGGCTTCACATACCGCATCTCCGACACCTCCGACTCCGCCGCCTTTGAAAAGGACATCACCGAGGACGTAAAGGCAGTCATCATCGAAAGCCCCGCAAACCCACTCATGACCGTCACGGATATAAGGGCTATCGCCGATATTTCCCACAGACACGGTGTCACCGTCATCGTGGACAACACCTTTATGACCCCCTATCTCCAGCAGCCCCTGAAGCTGGGAGCGGACATAGTGGTGCATTCCGCCACAAAGTACCTTGGCGGTCATTCCGATGTAGTCGCAGGCCTTGCGGTGGTATCCACCGAGGAACAGGCGCATCAGCTTGCCTTCATACAGAACTCCACCGGTGGAGTCCTGGCTCCCTTTGATTCATTCCTCCTCATCCGGGGGATAAAGACCCTTTCCGTGAGGATGGACAGGCACACGGACAATGCCCTGAAAGCTGCCCGTTTCCTTAAAGAGCACAAAGGTGTCTCAAAGGTGTTCTATCCGGGGCTTGAAGACGATCCGGGCTATGAAGTGAACCTGAGGCAGGCAAGAAACGGGGGCGCCATGATCTCATTTGAGCTTGCAGACGGCTATGACATCAACACCTTCTTTGAAAGCCTGAAACTTGTGACTCTGGCTGAAAGCCTCGGGGGAGTGGAAAGCCTTGTATGCCACCCCTCCACCATGACCCACGCCTCCATACCAAAGGACATAAGGGACAGAGTGGGCATCACCGACGGGCTCATAAGACTCTCCGTTGGCATAGAGGATATAGATGACATCATATCCGATCTGGCACAGGCCATAGAAAGATCAGAGGTACAAAAATGAGTATATACGGATCCATGCAGGAGCTTATCGGGAATACTCCCCTGGTTAAGCTGAACAGTTTCGACCTTCCCGAAGGGGTGTCCCTGTACGCAAAGCTGGAGCTTTACAATCCCTCCGGCAGTGTCAAGGACAGGACAGGACTTTACATGATAAGGGATGCCGAGGAAAAGGGTCTGCTGAAAAAGGGCAGCACCATAGTCCTTGCCACCGCAGGGAATACAGGCCTCGGGGTAGCCTTTGCCGCCCTGGGACGGGGCTATGACCTTGTGTTCGTGGTGCCCACCAAGTTTTCTGCGGAAAAGCAGTCACTGCTGCGTGCTCTGGGGGCAAAGGTCATCAACACCCCCCGTGAGGAGGGTATGCTGGGCGCAGAGCGGAAGGCGGAGGAGCTGACCCGTGAGATCGACGGCGCCGTCACCTTCGATCAGTTCAAGAATGCCGCAAATCCCCTTGCCCACTACGAGACCACAGGCAGAGAGATCTGGGAGGATCTGGCGGGGAACATAGATCACGTTGTGGCAGGCGCCGGCAGCGGCGGCACCGTCAGCGGCATACTCAGATACATCAAGGAGAGAAGACCCTCCGTCAGGGGAATACTTGCCGACCCGGAGGGCAGCACCATGGGCGGCGGAGAGCACCACGACTACAACATAGAGGGCATCGGCAACGACTTTATCGCCGATACTATGGATATGTCCCTTATCGACGGGGTCATCAAGGTCACCGATGATGAGGCATTTGAGCATTCACGGCTGCTTGCCCGCAGAGAGGGCATATTTGCAGGCTCCTCATCCGGGGCAGCCCTTGCGGCAGCTCTGAAGCTGATACAAAGCGGCGCAAAGGGGAATATCGTCACCGTATTCCCGGACAGGGGCGACAGATATTTCACCACAGGGCTTTATGAATAGACCACAGTCTCTCACATGAAAATCACAAGCCACAGACCCGCTGAAAGAGTCTGTGGCTTGCTTGTTTCTTTAAAATCGGGTCGCCTGTCCGGTCATGCCCATACCACACGGTTCTTGCCCTCTGCCTTTGCCTTGTACAGGGCTGCATCCACACGGTAGCAGGTGCGGTCGGGATCCTCCCCGTCTATGGCACGGGTGACACCTATGCTGACAGTCATTCTGCCTGCCTTGCCGAAGTCTTTGGCTGCAATGGCGGTGCATATGCCGTCTGCAATGGCTTTTGCCCGTTCGTCGTCGGCATCTGTCAGCAGAAGCATGAATTCCTCGCCGCCCCAGCGCCCTGCGGACATATCCTCCTTGTCCGCATAATCCTGCAGCACCTTTGCTATGCCCGCAAGCACCGCATCTCCGGTGCTGTGGCCGCAGTTGTCGTTCACCAGCTTGAAGTCGTCTATGTCAAGCATGATAAGGTATGTGCCCGGGGTGTGCTTTTCCCCTATGGCTTCTGTTATGCGCCGCTGTATCTCACGGCGGTTGTAGAGTTGTGTAAGGCCGTCGGTTATAGCCATTATCTCAAGCTGCCTGTTTTTCAGCGCCAGCTCGTCGGTGGTGGCTTTGATAAAGGTGGCAAGGCGGTTTATCATGGATACCTTGCCTGAAAACTGCTCCTGCACCTCATCCACAGGCTCCGGCAGGGTGTGTGCCTCTCCCTCACGCAGGGCGGCTATGACCAGCGTCACATTGTGCAGATCCAGGTATTTCCCGGTGCGCAGGAACTCGCCCGAGGTGTAAAAGCCCGATGACGGGGCTATCTTCTGCAGGGGCAGAGTTTCCTTGCCTATTTCGTCATTGCCCCAGTAGGTACGTCTTGCTGCACAGGAGAAGCACAGTATGACCTCCGGTGCGAAGTCTCTTATCTTCAGGCAGCTTTCACGCACGGCATTCAGTATCGTCCAGGGATCGCCGTAGGATATGCGGGCAGATACGTTCATCTCCATATCCCCGGTCATGGTAAGACTGCCGTCCGGGTTGCTGTTTATGGCGGTGCGCAGTATCTCTATGCCGTGGGACTTGTACAGGAAGGGGAATTCAAGTGTGTTGTTGGAGAAGTGCTCATCGTTCTTGATGTGCAGATAGCGGTAGTAGGCATCATAGGCAGGGGCATTGTCCAGCTCGATGAGCCTGCGGCCCTCGGCTGCTGTTACCTTGAGCTCCTGTCCGAGAGGCTTCCATCCTGTGACATAGGTGGTCTTGATGTTGAGATCCTCGCCGCCCATCATCACAGCGATCATGCCGTACTCCATAAAGCCCTTGTCGCTCGAGAACACACACGCCACATCAGTGTTTATGTCCTCGCTGATAGCGCCGCCGCCGAATATCTCCACACCCTCCCGGATATTGTCCAGCTCCCGGCATACGTCTGTCATGGACATACCTCTGATGGTGACCAGCAGCTCCACAGCCTTTACCCAGTCCTCGCTGTTCACACGCCTTGCCAGCTCCCTTGCACTTTCGACCCGTATCTCCGGGTCAAGGGGAAGGGCAAACAGTTTTACCCTTGTGGAGGGGTATTCAAAGATGGTGCATATTATGGAGAACACTCCGCCGCAGAAATCTCCGTTCACGATGTTGCCGTTGGAGGAGCAGCCGGAGTATACGGCTTCGGGCATTTTTTTGTCCAGGATGCCGCACATCTCCTTTATGCGCACGGGATCGGGTATCTCGGTGAATATGGAGAACATGACTGCTGATATTACACGGGAGGAACACCACTGGCGGATCTTATCCACCTCTTTGGAGAATTCCGACGGTTCCTTTACATTGAACTGGAACTGCTTCATAGTATCACCTCGGCTGTCGGTTATTTGTATCTGAATCTGTCAATAAGGCTGCTGAGTATCTCGAACTGACCCGAAAGCTCCTGGGATACGGCAGCGTTTTTCTCTGCCGCCTGTGAGCTGGAGCGGATGGTGCCGTTTATCAGGGACATCCCCTTGTCTATCTCTTTGATGTTTGCCGCCTGTTCGTCGGCGGAGGCGGAGATGCTCTCTACGGCTGCGGAGATGCTCTCCACATGACCCACGATCTGTGACAGGGAGGCGGAGGTCTTTTCCGCAAGCTCCGTGCCCCCGGATATGGATTCCAGCGAGTTTTCGATAAGCTCCCTTGTGCGTGCGGCAGCTTCCGTGGATTTGGCTGCAAGAGTGCGCACCTCGTCTGCCACCACCGCAAAGCCCCGTCCGCTGTCCCCGGCACGGGCTGCCTCCACAGCGGCATTGAGGGAGAGGATATTGGTCTGGAAGGCAATATCGTCTATTACGTTGATGATGTCTTCTATCTCCGCAGAGGAGGACTTTATGTGCTGCATGGCATCCACCATGCGGTGCATATGCTCCTGCCCCTCCTTTGCCTGTTCCCCGGCAAGGGCGGTCATCTCACGGGCTCTGCGGGCATCCTTGGCGTTCTCGGTTATCTTGCGGGATATGTCGGTGACGGACTCTGTGAGCTGGCTCACTGCGGCGGATTCGTCATAGGAGTTCTTGGACATCTCCGCTGTTCCCACAGATACCTGTGAGGAGCAGGTGTTGACGGAGACCGATGCCTTGTGAACCTCCCCGAAGGTGCTGCGAAGGGAGGCAAGGATGGTATCCATGGTGTTTTTCAGCTCGATGAAATCCCCCTTGTAGTCAGCCTCGGACTCGACCAGCAGATCCCCCCCGGATACGGCTGTAAGCACCCGCTTGATATCGGATATGTATATCTGCAGCGAGGATATGGTGAGATCCAGTGATTCAAGGAGCTGGCTCGTCTCATCCCTGCGGTCGGTGGTGGGGGAGGGTGAGGCAAGATCCCCTCTTGACAGCAGATACAGCCTCTCGGATGCAGCTATTATGGGGCGGGCTATCCTGGCTGCAGCTATGCGGGCGAATATCACGGAGAATATTATTACCAGGCACAGTATGCCCGCAGAGGTGATGAACACCTTGTAGAAGGGTTCAAGCACACCGTCATAGGGCACAAGGATCATGACGTACAGGGAATCATAGTTCTGCACCCGGCACCAGCCCGCAAGGTACTTGGTGCCGGAGATCTGAATGACCTTGCTGCCCGACAGATCGAATAAGTACCGCAATACCACCTGGGTGTCCTCCCACTGGGTGTCTATGCTGTCAATAAGGTCGTATATCCCTGCATATCCGGGGTCTGCGGCTGCAAGCTCCTCCAGCTCGTCATTCTTCTTGAACATGGGGGCATCCGTCTCGGAAACTATCTTGCCGTCCTTTGTTATGACAAAGCCGAACATATCCATGGAGTCGGAGCTGGAAATATCCTTGAACACCCTGTCGAGAAAGCCCGCATTGTTGTATATGTCCGCATTGGACACGGCGGCGGCGTAGGCGGTGGAAAGGTTTTCCACCTGGTCCTTCGCAGAGGATACCACCTGCTTGTACATTCTGAGGGTGTTGCTTATTGTGAGCAGCAGAGTTGCCATGACAACGCATACCACGGCTATCTGCACTATCATCCCGAGTATGGAGCTTTTCGGCCTGGCAAGGGATATTCCCGTCATGCTCCGGTTCTTTTGTTTCGTCATATATTTCACCACATATCGTACTGCTGTACAATGGAAAAGTCATGCTGTGCCGTGGTGCGGGCGTAAGGCTCTGATCGGCGCTGCCCGCATGGTTACAACTATACATTATATATTATATCACGCAAATGGTAAGAAAATGTTATCAAATTGTGAATTGGTCTGCCTAAAATATGGCTGCATATTTGTGTATAACCCCATGCTGATTGTGGGATGTGACAATTATGCGGGAATGCCACAAAAAAATATTATGCACCTCAACAAAATCGCCGGAATTAGTGGAAAGAGAAAAAGTTTTGTGCTATAATATAAAGCGTGTCTTTATGTGTAAAACATACATAAAATATCATATATATCTGGAGGATGTTTTTCATGGCGCTTATATCTAAGAACAATACAGCCGCAAACACATGGGAGCTTGAGGTATCAGGCACCGCAGAGCAGTTTGAGGAGGCTGTGGAATCCGCATACCGCAAGCAGAGGGGCAGGATAAGTGTGCCCGGCTTCAGAAAGGGCAAGGCTACCCGCAAGATGATAGAGAAGCTCTACGGCGAGAGCGTATTCTACGATGAGGCTGTAAACAGCATGGTAAACACTGTTATACTTCCTGCCGTGGAGGAGGCTGACCTGGAGCTGGTGGATACTCCCAAGCTGGATGTGAAGTCCATATCCAAGGAAGACGGCGTAAAGTTCACCGTTACCTGCACCACCAAGCCCGAGGTAACTGTTGAGAACTACAAGGGCATAGAGGTGGAAAAGCCTGCAAGAGAGGTAAAGGATTCCGACGTTGAGGAGGAGCTGAAGCGTCAGCAGGAGAAGAACGGCCGCCTTATCACCGTTGAGGACAGGGCTGCCAAGGAAGGCGACACTGTAAACATCGACTTCAAGGGCTTCATCGACGGCGTTCCCTTTGAGGGCGGCTCAGAGAAGGGCTTTGATCTGAAGCTGGGCTCCGGCAACTTCATCCCCGGCTTTGAGGCTCAGGTCGCAGGCCACATCACAGGTGAGGAATTCACCATAGATGTGACCTTCCCCGAGGACTACCAGATGGAAGAGGTAGCAGGCAAGCCCGCACAGTTTGAGATAAAGCTCAACGAGATAAAGGAAACAGAGCTGCCTGAGCTGGATGACGACTTTGCAAAGGACGTTTCCGAGTTCGACACCCTTGACGAGTACAAGGCTGACGTTAAGAAGATGCTTGAAGAGCGTGCAAAGAACAATGCGGATGTCATTGCTGAGAACCGCATCTTTGACGCATTCGAGAAGCTGGTTCAGGCTGATGTGCCCGCTGTTATGTTTGACAAGGAGATCGACAGGCACGTTGAGGACTTCGAGCAGAGACTCAAGTCCCAGGGTCTTGATATGCAGATGTACCTTGCCTTCTCCGGCATGACCAAGGAGCAGTTCAGGGATTCCTTCAGGGAGAATTCCGAGAAGAGCGTAAGAACAAGGCTGGGTCTTGAAAAGGTAGCACAGGCAGAGGGTCTTACCGCCACTGAGGAGAAAGTGGAGGAGGAGATCAAGAAGTTGGCTGACCGCTACAACATAGATGCATCCGCTATGAGGAACTACGTTGACATCAACGCTCTCAAGGCTGATATCCTTGTAAGCGAGGCAGCAGACCTCATCAAGAACAGCGCAGTCATCAAGGAAGCAGCCGCTGAATAGACCCTTTCCACAGGAGGCAGATCATGTCATTAGTACCTTACGTCGTTGAACAGACCAACCGCGGCGAGCGTTCAATGGACATATTCTCACGCCTGCTCAATGACAGGATAGTTATCCTGTCCGAGGACGTGAACCATAACACCGCCAGCCTTATCGTGGCGCAGATGCTCTTCCTTGAGGGGCAGGATCCTGATAAGGACATATTCTTCTACATCAATTCCCCCGGCGGCTCCATCTCCGACGGCATGGCAATATATGACACCATGAACTACATCAAGTGCGATGTGTCCACCATATGCATCGGCATGGCAGCCTCCATGGGTGCGTTTCTCCTGAGCTCCGGCGCAAAGGGCAAGCGCTTTGCCCTGCCCAATGCGGAGATCATGATACATCAGCCCCTTATCGGCGGCGGCGGACTTTCGGGACAGTGCACCGACATAAAGATCCATTCCGATCACCTGGTGCGCACCCGTGAAAGACTGAACAGAGTGCTTGCGGAGAACACCGGCAAGCCTCTTGAGGTCATTGCAGCCGATACGGAGCGTGACAACTACCTGACCGCAGATGAAGCCGCAGAGTACGGCCTTATCGACAAGGTCATCGCCCACAGATAATCAACAAGGCAAAGCCTGTGCATAACAGCACAGGCTTTCTCAAAAGGAAACGGATAGGTATGGCACCCAAGCTAAAAATATGCAATTTCTGCGGCAGGAAAGAAAATGAGGTACTCCAGCTTTTCAGAGGGGCAAATGATGTCAACATCTGCGACAACTGCGTTGTCTACTGCTATGAGTATCTTGAGCACGATGTGCAGAGCGGCAGCCCTGCCCACCAGAAGCGCCCTGAGATAAAGACAGGCAAGGACACCAAGGAGGAGAAGCTGAAGACTCCCCAGGCCATAAAGGCTGTGCTCGATGACTATGTCATAGGTCAGGATGCGGCAAAGACCGCCCTTTCCGTGGCGGTCTACAATCACTACAAGAGGATAAACAACCTCTCCGACAAGGACAATGACGTGGATATACAGAAATCCAACGTATGTCTTTTGGGGCCTACGGGTGTGGGCAAGACCCTTATTGCCCAGACTCTTGCAAAGATACTTGAGGTGCCCTTTGCCATTGCGGATGCCACCACCCTTACAGAGGCGGGCTACGTGGGCGAGGACGTGGAGAACATCCT
>DGXE01000056.1:18668-18982 GCA_002395525.1 Ruminococcus sp. UBA4240 | reverse complement strand
GCAGAGTATCTTCATGTGGTGGGAGAGCGTAGGCTGGGTACACTGCATCGCCTCAAGCAGCTTGCAGGCACATTTCTCGCCGTTTTGCAAAAGCCTGAATATCTGCACTCTGTTTTCATCGCACAGAGCCTTGAAAATCACGGTGATCTGTTTGTTTGTCAGTTCCATTCACTCACCTCATATTGAAGATTTTCTATATTATAGCACACAAATTGAGATTTGTCAATATGTTTCGGAGTTTTTTTCAGTATAAGAAGCCCTCATCGCTGAGAGCTTCTTTTTATCGTCACGCCATTTCAAACAGGCTCTTGAAA
>DGXE01000056.1:0-18616 GCA_002395525.1 Ruminococcus sp. UBA4240 | reverse complement strand
TCAAACAGGCTCTTGAAATTCTTTTTGGAGAATGAGGTCAGCCGTCCATTGTTCACCCATTCTATGAAAACATTGTCGAGATCGTCGATGTATAATACCGTGACAATGCTGCCGACAAAAAGAGCTGGGACAGGCTTCAGGGACGTATAGGGGAGTGAATGCTGTCATGCTCCGAAACAGACGATCATCCATGACAGTTATGATGAAAGGTGCTATAATGAAAATAGGAAAGGAGCGTGTTGATATGTGTGAAGCAATTGAAGGTATCAGAAACGACGGTATCGAAGAAGGTGTGCTGAAAACGCTTCTTGGGCTTGTCAAGGATGGCATTGTGACGATAGCAGATGCCGCCAGGAGAGCTGGCATGACCGTTGCCGAGCTTGAAGCTAAAACCGGTCTGAAAGCATAAAACTCAAAGCCTTATCCCTGTGATGCGGGTATGAGACTTGTTTTGGCAGAAGTGATTGTCCTAAAAAACGATCCCCCCGGAGTGTGTCACACGATAAGTGACGTTCCGGGGGGATACTTTGTCTTCCCTTATCAGTTGATGCCGTTGTGCATCTTTGCGGCTGTGAGAGTGTTTTTCATCAGCATGGCGATGGTCATGGGACCTACACCGCCGGGAACGGGTGTTATGTAGGAGGCCTTGTCTTTGCAGCCCTCAAAGTCAACATCTCCGCACAGCTTGCCCTCTGCATTGCGGTTCATGCCTACGTCGATGACGACTGCCCCTTCCTTTATCATATCAGCTGTCACAAAGTTTGCCTTGCCCACAGCAGCCACAAGTATATCCGCATTCCTTGTTATCCTGGGGAGATCCACAGTGCGGGAATGAGTGATGGTGACAGTTCCGTGCTCATGGAGCAGAAGCATCGCCATGGGCTTTCCCACGATGTTGCTGCGGCCTATTACCACACAGTTCTTGCCCTTTACCTCCACACCTGTGGATGCGATAAGCTCCATTACGCCTGCGGGGGTGCAGGGGAGGAAGGCATAGTCGCCTATCATGATGTGTCCCACATTCTGGGGGTGGAATGCATCAACATCCTTGGCTGGGTCTATGGCGTTGATTATGGCATTTTCGTCTATGTGGCGGGGGAGGGGGAGCTGGCAGAGTATGCCGTCAACGTTCTTGTCTGCGTTGAGCTTTGAAACAAGCTCCAAAAGCTCAGTCTGTGTGGTCTCGGCAGGCAGGGCGTATTCGTAGGAGTCAAAGCCCACTGCCTGGCAAGCCTTTTTCTTGTTGTTCACATACACCCTTGATGCCGGGTCGTCACCCACAATAATGACAGCAAGGCCAATGTGTATGCCCTGTGCCTTTAAGCCTTCAGCCTCACAGCGCACCTTTTCCTTAACTGCGGCAGATACTGCCTTTCCGTCTATAAGAGCCATGGTTATTCCTCACTTTCTTCTGCTTCTTCTTCGTCGTCTTCGTCGATTATCTTCTGATCTGCGGAGAGAGTCTTCTCCTTGCGGGCTGCCTTTGCAGCCTTCTCCTCCTGCTCTGCCATTGCCTCCTGCTCGAGGATGGCATGGGACTCCTCGCTGTCACGGTACAGTCTTGCACCTGTCCTGCTCACACGCACCCTTGCGATAACAAATATCATTGCCGCAGCCACAGCGCTTACCACAGCCAGCAGCTGTGACACCCTGAAGGAGCCCAGCATGAGGGAATCGGTGCGAAGCCCCTCTATCACCGCACGGCCTGCGCCGTACCACATGACGTAGATAAGGATGATCTCTCCGTCGAATTTGCGCTTTTTGTGTATGAAATGCAGCAGCAGAAACCCCAGCAGGCACCAGACGGATTCATACAGGAAGGTGGGGTGTACTGTCTGGAAGGGGTCTACCACCATGCCGTTGTTTGCATAGAGGTAGTCCTTGTAATTCACAAGGTACTGCTGTATCCGTCCCCCGGACATACCCCAGGGGAGGGAGGTGTTGCAGCCGAAAGCCTCCTGATTGAAGAAATTACCCCAGCGGCCCAGCCCCTGTCCTATGAGAAATCCCATGGATGCAATGTCAAAGGCGGCAAGGACGTTCACCTTGCGTATCTTGCAGGCAATGAAGCCTATCACCAGTGCGCCGATTATGCCGCCGTAGATGGCAAGACCGCCGTCCCTTATGGAGATGATATCCTTTATGGTGTGGTAGCTGTCAAGGTGGAATATCACATAGTAGAGCCTTGCATTCACCACTGCCCCGAGAAAGCCTGCAAACACTGCGTCGTTGAGCCTGTCGGAGCTAAGGCCGAATTCCTTTGTGCGCCTGAAGCAGTAGATTATGGCAAGCAGAAGCCCCACTGCAATGCATATGCCGTACCATTTTACCGCAAATGTACCGATGGTAAAGGCATCGGGGCTTATTTTAAGCTCTATGCCCAGCCCCGGGAAAACTATCTCGTTGGTACTCAGTCTTTCAACTGTCATGACTGCGCCCCCTGTTTGGGATCTACCACGAACAGTGAACTGTTTGCGGTGTCAAAGCGTTCACACAGGAAATCGTGCACATCTTCCGGGGTGACGGATGCCACTGTCCTCATGACGGAGAACGCATCCCCGGTGCCCTGCAGCCCCGTGTTGTTGAGAAGGGATGCGATGCTGTCGGGAGAGTTGAAGGACTGTATGATAGAGCCGTAGTATGCCTTTCTGATAGTGTCAAAGCGTTCGTTGTCAAAGCCCTCCCTCTTGCAGCGCTCGATCTCCTTGCAGATGATCTCCGCTGTGCGCTTGGGATCGGGGGACTCACCCCCCATGAGGGGCACATAGAAGCCGCTGCCTATAAATGTCTCGCACCCGAAGCCCTGATTTATCAGCCCCTTGCCGTAGAGATCCGCATAAAGGGGTGAGGATTCATCACCTATAAGCCCCAAGGTGAGGTTTGACAGCACGGATGTGCGGATCATATCCTCCTTGGCAACAGGGGCGGATTTGAAGCCTAAGTTGAACATGGGCAGGGCAATCTCGAAGGTGGTGCTGCTGTAAGGTGTCACCACGGTGTCGGGCTCGTCGGGAACGATGGATATAAGCCCCTTGTCGGGAGAGACTTTCAGCATCTTGTCGCAAAGGGCAAGTATCTCATCCTCGTCCACATCTCCCGCAATGGACAGGCACATATTGTGAAGGTCGTAGAAGGTGTAGTAGCAGCGGTAGAGAAGGTCGGGGGTTATCTTTGCTATGGACTCCACCGTGCCTGCAATGTCTATCTTCACGGGGTTCTTGTGGTATATGCCCCCCAGTAGCCCAAAGAACACAGCCCAGTTGGGGTCATCGTCGTACATCTTTATCTCCTGTGCGATGATGCCCTGTTCCTTTGCCACAGTCTCCTCCGTAAAGTATGGGCTCTGCACAAAGTCAAGGAGTATGGCAAGGGAATCCATAAAGTTCTCCGTGCAGGAGAAGTAGTAGCAGGTGCGGTCAAAGGATGTGTAGGCATTCCCCAGCGCCCCTGTCTGTGCATACAGCTCAAACACCTTTGAATCCTCGTTCTCAAAGAGCTTGTGCTCCAGATAGTGGGCAATGCCCTCGGGCACTGTCACAAAGTCAGCATCTTCATTTGTCCTGAAGGTAGTGTTCACAGAGCCGTAGCGGGTGGAGAACATAGCCTGCTTTGCGGAAAAGCCCGGTGTCTTCCAGATGAGTATCTCAAGGCCGCTGTCATGCATTATCTTCACATAGCTGTCGCCTGTGCGCTCGTTGGTTATGACTTCACGTTTCACTTATGCCTTGCCCCCTTTCAGAACATATACGGTATCAAGGGTCAGCCCCCCGGCAAAATCGATGATATCCTCCCGTGTCACGTCCATCATCTGCTGCAGCCTTTCGGCAGGGGATATGTCGGTGCCGTCAAAGAACTGGTTGAAGTACCAGTCACAGGCGGATGCGGGGAAGTCCTCTATGGATGTCAGCAGAGTCTTGGCATATATCTTTGACATCATAAGCAGCTCATCCGTGAACTCCCCGCCCTGCACAGCTTTCAGCTGACGTGCTATCTCCGTGCGGGCAGCATCTATATTGCTTTCCTCCAGCCCGCTCTCTATTATGACCGTACCCTTGCTGTACTGGGGTGCCGAGGTGCAGTAATAGCAAAGGCTCAGCTTTTCACGCACATTGTCAAAAAGCAGGGAGAAGGGCGCCCGGCCGAAAAGTATGGAGAAAAGCTGACCTGTGGTCTTTGCCCTCTGTATATCGGCGGAGAACTTATATGCCATTATCATCTTGCACTGTACTACATCCAGCTCGTCGGATACCTCTGCAGGCTGTTCCTTGGCAGGAGAGGGCAATGTGGCAAGCTTTCCGTAAGGCTCCCTTTCAAGCTTTGAAAAGGCATCCTTTATCATATCCACGCACTTGCCGTTTGTTTTCCCCGCCGCATAGTATATCTCTATGGTGGAGCGGCGCAGCATATTCCGGTATTCCTCGTATACTGCCTCCGGGGTAAGGGCGGCGGCTGTCTTTGCATCTCCCTTCAGGGGGATGCCTGCCGGCTCTCCCTCAAATATTGTCCTGCCCGCTCTTGACAGGGAATATGTTCTCTTGTCGTTTATCTCTGCGCTGATGTCATCCACCATTTCCTGCAGCTTCAGGCGGAAGTTCTCGGCTGCAAACACGCCATTTTCCAGTGCGGGGGACATTATGCAGCACAGCAGCTCCGAAAGCAGTTCCTCGGAGAGTATCTCCCCGTCAAAGGCGTATCTGTCTGCGATGGAGGTGGCTGTAAAGGATGTGCAGCGCAGATCTCCCAGCCTGCTGTTGGAGGTGGTTATCTCCGCACCGTAGAGCTGTGACATCCTCTTTGAGAAGTCCTGCATTTCCGGGTGGCGGCTGTTGGTGTTTTCAAGCAGATAGGCGATAAGAGCAGCCTTCTCCTTGTTTTCCGCCGTGAGGGGAGAGATAAAGTGCACGATGAAGGTGTTCGACTTGAATCGTTCATCTTCCGCACAGGTAAGGCGAATGCCCTCGCCGATGCGGGATATGGTCTTTTTTATCACTGTATCGTTCCTTTCCTTTAAGGTTTAGGTCTGCTTCAAGCGGCGCAGTCCTTATGCATTTGCTGAGATACGGGGCTTGCCGCCCTTTTTGTAGAGTATCCTCTTTATTGTCTTGTACAAAGCTCCCAGGTTGTATATACAGCATATCAAAAACAGCAGTATCACCCAGAGCACCCACAGCTTTGCTTCGGTGCCCACAAGTATAGCCATGATCACCACTATAAGGGTGTTGACTATGAGCCTTATGTAATTTACCCTGAAATAGATGAGCCTTCTTGCATCGAACAGGCGCACCGCAAAGCAGGCAAAGTATGAGCAGGCGGTGGCAATGGCTGCCCCCCACATACCGTGCTTCTTTATGAGTATGAGGTTGAGCACCACATTGGTGACAGCCGCCACAAGTGCTGTGAACAGGGAATTGAGGGATCTCTTCCGTGTGGAGTATATGGAGGAGAGAAACTGGCAGCAGCACTGGAAGAGCATGGATATTATCAGTATGGGGGTGAACAGGTATGCTTCATAGAAGTGGGTGCCGTTGGAGCCGTCGCCGGTCAGCACCATAGTAAGGGGCTTTACCAGCATGATAAGCCCTGCCGCTGCAATGAACAGCACGGAGGAATATGCCCCGAACACATTCTGATAGAATTTTCCCAGATCCTTGCTGTCCCTTTCCTCAATGGAGGACATCTGCCACGCCTGATAGAACATGGTGGTGACAAGGAGTATAAGGTTTGGCAGCTTATAGCCTATGGAGTAGATACCGTTCTCTGTTTCACCCACCATTTCCACAACAAACCAGCGGTCAGAGGCGGAGGTCACCCACCACAGCACATATGTGGGTATAAGGGGGGCGGAGAACTTGAGCATCTCCTTGAAAAGGTCTATATCGAAAAAGCGGGTGTCAATGCATTTGTCGAGCCTTGCCAGAAGTGTGAGCCATACTATGGATATGCAGTCTGAGATCACAAAGGAAAGCACATATCCCGTTACCCCCAGCTTTAAGCCCACGATCAGTATGAGGTTCAGTATGAGCTGATTGAATACAGCTACCACGCCGTCAGCCATAAACAGCTTTACGTACCCTCTTGCACGCACATACTGGGAGGCTATCTGCCTGAAACAGCAGAAGAAGCAGTACAGATACAGCACAAATGAATATTTCCCTATGCGGACATTGGTGGATACAAGGGGGGTAAAGAGCATGAACAGGGTCATGCCCATAAGCAGTGCGGCATTTGCGGCGGTAAAGACCTTTCTGCGGTCGTAGGCCTTGTCCATGCCGAAGCGTATGACCGCATCAGCCATGCTGAACGTCACCACAGGCACCAGCATATTTACGGTGCTGTAAATAAGCTCTGCGGTGGAAAACTCTCCCTCCGACATATTGTGGGTATAGAGAGCCGTAAGGAAAAAGCCTATTATCTTTGAAAGGAAGGAACCGATGCCGAATATGGCTGTATTCCCGAGGAGCTTTTTATACTTGTTCATATTATTACCTTTGGAATGTATAGATCTGCCTGACTTTGCGTTTGGCTTGTGTGGTGCAAGTGCACAGTGTACAGTGATCGGACGGTGAGCCGATAGCTTGGTTCCCTCTTTGCTCGCTCCGCTTGCTTTTTTCATGCAGAATGAATAATGAATGGCAGTGACGGGAAATGGGGGGCTTGACCTGCTCTTTGGAAGCAAAAGCTGCGCTTTTGTGTGGCAAAAAAGCGGATACAGAGGACAAGAGCGAGCCGTTTCCAATACTTATTACCTATTACTTATTACTTAATAAGCATACCCTACTATTATAGCATACTTTTCTGTAAAATGGAATAGGATTTTAAAATTTTATCTTTTTGAAGCTGATTGAGCTTTGATTTGTTGATAATGTATACCACAAAGCGGGATATGAGTGTATTATGTGTGCGAATTAAATAAACTTGATATTTTTTGAAAAAAACTTCTTTGAGTGTTATTTTTTGTTATAGTCTTGTTATAGTGGGTATGGTATACTTTAGTCACAGTCAAGGGAAAAACCCAAGAAAAAATAAAAAACACAAAGGGAGATAAAAACTATGAAAACTATGATCATCAAAAAGGCAGCAATCGCAGCAATCGCACTTCTTTCCGCAGCAACAATAAGCACCAGCGTTGGTGCAGTACGCCGCACACCCGATGAATCACATCTCTGGTTCAACACCATGACCGGTGAATACTACAGCTCTTACAATGAGGCATTTGAGGCAGGCTTCGTGGGTGATGTATACAAGGTAGAGCTGCCCCAGTCCATCGACTGCTCTGCTACGCTTTCTTCCACATACCGCTGGAGAAACTACGATACAGGCAAGTACTACAAGTCCTATGATGATGCCTACAAGGCAAAGGCTTCCATCCACATCGTTGACGAGTGGAGCGCCGCCTGCAACGATTATTCTGCAAAAGCCACCACAGCTTACTGCTGGTACAGCGCTGCAACAGGCAGATACTACAAGTCCAGGGACAATGCTGTTATCGCAACTATGGCAGTAGGCATGGATGTCTCAAATGTATGGCGTGTAGAGGTCAAGACCCCTGCCAAGAAGGTTGCAAGCAGCACCAAGCTTTCCGCTAACTACAGATGGTACAGCTATGTAACAGGTCTCTACTACAGAACTCAGGCTGATGCACTCAGCGTTTCATATAACAACTCTTCCAACATTGAATATGCATGGGTAGAGTGCAAGGATGCCCCCACAACAGATTTCGCATGGTATAATCTGCGCACCGACAAGTACTACAAGACCGAGGACGCTGCTATAAACGCTGACAGGAACGGTGTTGTGTACTGCGCAATATCCGGCCGCTGCACTGAAAGCTTCCCCTGGTACAACACCTACACCGATATGTACTATGCTACCGAGGCTGATGCCGAGAGAGCAGACAGCTGGGGCTATGTATACTACGCTTTCAACTGATCGCAGACAGCAGATGTCCGCATCTGAGACCGATTCACGAATGAACGATTTCCTCCGAATGATTTAGATATGATCTCCCTTTTCCGCCTTGGGGCGCACACAGGAATGTGCAGTGCCCTGAGGCGTTTTTTTATCAGTGCAGACACTTCATTTTCATTGTGATCCCGTCTTCTGCGGGGGAGGAGTACATCCTCCTGCGTATGCACAGGCGCTCAAAGCCTAAGTGTTCGTAGAATGAAATGGCACTGCTGTTTGATGTGCGTACATCAAGCACTGTGTCACATTCCGGGTGCATCCGGTGAAGTGCGCTTACAAGCTGTGCCCCTGTGCCCTGCCTGCGGTATTCGCTGCTCACCGCAATGCTTTCGATGTAGAGAGTTTCCCCCTCTTTGGATGCACAGATAAAGCCCGCTGTGCAGGAGTCCTCTGCTAAAAGGATAATGCTGTCCGCCCCTTCAAGGTGTGACAGGAATGCCTCCTCGCTCCAGTGATCCGCAAGGCTCTCCCTGCTGATACGGGAAAGTTCCCCTGCATCCGACGGCAGGGCTTTACGTATTCTGATCATGGAGTATTTCCTCCTGCATGGCTTTGAGGTCGCTCAGTGTATCAAGGTGGGAGCAGCGCTCCCTGTATTTGGCGGCATTGGGTATGCCGTGAAGGTAAAAGCCGCAGGTGCGCCGTGATTCAGCCATGGCAATGCGCTCCCCCTTCTGCTCTGCGGCAAGCTCCGCCTGCCGGTACATGGTGGAGAGCCTTTCGGATAGAGTTGGGGGCGGCAGGAGGATACCGTCTTCAAGGTATGCCTTGACCCTTGCAAAAAGCCAGGGATCGCCGTAGCTGCCTCTGCCTATCATAACAAGGTCACAGCCTGTCTGCTCGTACATGGACAGTGCATCCTCCGGGGTGGTGATGTCACCGTTGCCGATGACAGGTATGCTCACGGCTTCCTTTACCCGCCTTATTATATCACGGTCAGCCTTTCCCCTGTACATCTGCATCTTTGTGCGGCCATGGACAGTCACAGCGGCTATGCCCGCAGCTTCAAGCCCCTGGGCAAACTCCGGGGCGTTTATGCTGTTTTCGTCCCAGCCCGCCCTTATCTTCGCAGTGACAGGCACCGGGACGGCACCTGCTACCTCCCTTGCTATGGCAAAGGCTCTCTCCGGGTCACGCATGAGGGCGCTGCCGCTGCCGTTGCCTGCGATCTTGGGCACAGGGCAGCCCATGTTGATGTCGATGATGTCGGGGCGGTACTTCAGCAGCTTTTCGGCGGCCTTGGCGCAGTAGTAGGGCTCCTCCCCGAATATCTGCAATGCAAAGGGGCGCTCCCTGTCGTCAATGGAGCATAGCTCTTCCGTCTTTCTGTCGGAGTAGCAGAGCCCCTTGGCGGATATCATCTCGCTTACCATGTAGCAGGCGCCCTGCTCCTTGCATATAAGACGATAGGCTCTGTCCGCCACAGATGCCATGGGTGCCAGAGCCGCAGTTCTTTCTATTGTGATGTTCTTTATGGTGATGGTCTTGATATTCATTCCTGTATCCAAATCCCGCAGAGCGGATTGTATCATTCTGCTAAGCTGTGTGTGACTGAAAGGGTCACATTGGAATACCTTGTGTCCCCGGTGACTTCCTTTATTATCTCCGCACAGGGAGGGAAATGTATCTCCTGACTGACATCAGCCAGCTCCAGCTCCATAGTGCACAGGGTGTCGGAAAAGGGATATACGTCTATCTCAAAGCGCTGATCTTCATATATGAGTATATAGCGTGACTTTTCCACCGGGTTAAGCTCCCTGTCTGTCTCGGTGAGAAGCTGGTTATAGCGCTCCTCTGTTATGACACACTCGTTTTCCTCCCGCACCATAGGCTTTATAAAACGCTTTTCGGTGTAGGTGCATACAACCTCGCCGTCTGTTTCGCTGCGGCGCACTCGCCTTTGCAGACCGTCCTCCCCGTTTACAAGGTAGGTCTGTGTGATATGCGTGCAGCTTGTGCAGGCATTCAGAAGGCCGTGAGTCTTTTTAACAAGGAATTTTCTCTCTATCTCCAGCGGTGCCATGTTATCCCTCCGATGCGCTTTCAAGCAGCTCCCTTGCGTTCTGAAGCGCTGTATCCGTGATGCTGCTGCCTACCATGATGCGGGCTATCTCCCTTATCCTGCCCTCCTTGTCAAGGGGTGCAACGCTGGTGTAGGTGCGCCCGTCTGCGGTGCTCTTTTCGATGAGCAGATGATTGTCCGCATATACTGCAAGCTGCGACAGATGTGTTACGCATATTACCTGTGCCTGCCTTGACACCTGCTTCAGCTTTGTGCCTATCTTCTGTGCGGCTCTGCCGCTGACACCTGCATCTATCTCATCAAAGATCAGGGTGGGTATCTCATTCTTTTCCGCAAGGGCACTGCGGAAGGCAAGCATTATCCTTGAAAGCTCACCGCCGGAGGCTATCTTTGAAACAGGGCGCATTTCCTCGCCCTTGTTGGTGGAGATGAGAAATTCCACTGTGTCCATGCCCTGTGCGGTAAGATTGCCGTGGGTGATGTTCACGGACATTTTTACATCGGGCATATTGAGAAAGTCAAGCTCAGATTCAATGGCGGCGGCAAGTCTTTCACCCACACTGCTCCTTTTCTCGGAAAGCTCCCTTGCAAGGGCGGATGTTTTGTGCAGAAGCTCGCCCCTTTCCTCGGAAAGGGCTGAAAGCTCCCCCTCAGAGTCGGAAATGTTGTCAAGCCTTGCCTTTGCGTCCTCATACACTTCAAGCACATCCTTCACATCGGGACCGTATTTGCGCTTTAATTCATTGATGAGGGTTATCCTGTCAAGTATGTATGCAAGCCTTTCCCCGTCAATGTCAACGGAATCTGCCGCAGCGGAAAGCTCAGCGGCTATGTCATCAAGCTCAGCGGCGGCACTGTCGAGCCGTGCGGCAAGCTCTCTGCACTTTTCGGGGCTGTCCTCCAGGGCGGATAGCTCACGGGTACACAGCTTTATGCCGTCAACAGCGCCGTTCTCATTCTCGTCCCCTTTGAGTACACCGATGCATTTGGACAGTACGTTTATTATCTGCTCGGAATTCCGTGATATGCGGTATTCGTTGTTCAGATCCTCCTCCTCGTTCACATCAAGGTCGGCATCGCCTATTTCCTTTACGGTCTGCTCCAGTTCATAGCGGAGATGTGTGTTCTCACGCTGCTCCACTGCAAGCCTTTTCAGCCTGCGTGATATATCCTGGAGCTGTGTAAAGCACTGCCGGTATTCTGCCAGCATCCCCTCAAGGCCGCCGAAGGAATCCAGCATCTCTATGTGGTGGGAGGGGTCAAGGAGGAGCTGATTGTCATGCTGACCGTGGATATTTACAAGGGCATTGCCTATATCCCTCATTACAGCCGCAGATGCGGGGGCACCGTTTATCCTTGCGGTGCTTTTGCCGTCAGCTCTGACCTCTCTTGTGAGCACCAGCTCGTCATCCTCATATTCTATCCCTGCTGCATCCAGCCTTTCACGGACAGCAGGGGAGAGCCCGGTAAAAAGGGCGGTCACCACCGCCTTGTCACAGCCTGTGCGGACTATGTCCCTGGTGACACGCTGCCCCAGAACAGAGTTTATGCCGTTTATGAGTATGGATTTGCCCGCACCCGTTTCACCCGTGAATACGTTGAGATCATCGGTGAAGGGGATACGAGCCTCCTCTATGACTGCCAGATTTTTTATGTACAATTCACTGAGCATAGTATCACCATTCTGAAAGCTGGATCAAGGGCAATGACAAAGGTTTCCCCGTCTTTTAAAACGGGGAATCATGTTATTATTATTTTATGCACATCCACAGGAGTGCCGTCACTTCTGAAGGAGATAAGGTCAATGTCATCCGGGGAGAATCCCAGTTCCGTGACAGCTTCGGACATATCAGCGTAGGCAAAGGATACGGTGGTATCGTCAAAGGTGTCTGACATCACCTCTGCATCTGTGCCGTCTATGGTGAGTATCATCACCACAGGTGCCTTGCCCTGCAGGTTGGATGTGGCGGTATATTCCGCTGTGAAAACCGTCTTGTCGGTGAAGGCAGTTTTGCAGTCGGGGAAGTCTGAAAGCATTATGGAGCAGGATATGTTCTCACCTGTTACCAGCTCATGCTCTGAGGGCTCAAAGGTGACGGAGCGTATGGGAGAGTCTGTTTCAGCGGCAGAGGACTCAGCCGCAGCTGTGAGGACTGTTTCGGAAGTCTCCGCCGCAGTGGTGCTTGACTTTTGTGTTGCAGTGACAGCTTCGGAGACTGTGGTCTGAGCAGTAGTCAACCTGGTCTGGGTTGCTGCTGTCTGTGCAACAGTTTCCGCAGCGGTGCTTTCTGCCGTGATCTCCTCTGTGGGAGCGGGCTTTAAAAGGTATGCTGTCAGAACCACAGCTATGACCGCTCCAACGGCGGCAACGGCAAGACCCCATTTGCTCCCCCCGGTCCTGGGAGGGGCAGGGGAGCTGTCAGCCTGTGGCTGTGCATCAGCAGGGGTGCCGCATTCGGGGCAGGAGCCCTTGTCATCGTCGTATTCCCTGCCGCATTTTGAACAGACAGCCATAGGCTACCTCCTTACGGTACTATCCTTTGGTGTAAAACCTCTGTACACAGGTGTAGCTCTTGCCGGGTGCAAGCTCCTCGTACCCCGACAAAGCCCTGTCCATATCAAGGTTGGGGGCATTTACCTGTGCAGTCATGGGCTCCGGGCAGAAGTAGCCGTTAAAGCCCTGGTCGTTCCATATGATAAAGAACCTGTAGTTCTCATCTACCTCGTTGAATATCTGCTTTCCGCTGGAAAGGTCGGTCATGACCGCACCACGGAACTTCTTTCCGTCAACAGTAAGCTCACCGAGGGAGTACATATCGTTGCATATGTCCTTGAGAACGGGGCAGGTGCCCCTGATGTAGCCCCTGTCATAGTCGGAGAGAGCCTTCCTTTTGCCGGTGGGGAGCCACCTCTTCTTGTTGAAGGGGATGTTCTCCGCAACAGGTATCTGTAAACGCACATCTTCCTGCTTCCCGCCTGCCACAAAGGGGGCGTTGATGGTGGTGTGGGTGGCAAAGGAAACAGGGAGCTGCCTGTCACAGTTGTTTTTCAGTGTGACGATATGGGAAAGCCCCTTGGAGGAGACCTCTATCCTTACGGTGATGGTAAACTTCACAGGGAAGCAGGAGTAGAAGAAATCCTGCTCATCGTATATGTATTCGTTCTCCACAAAAGCAGTGCCGCCCTTTGTGCCCATGTCCTTCACGGTATAGGCACGCTTCTGTACAAAGCCGTGGATGTGGTTGTCAAACAGTGTCTCGTTGACAGGGAAGCGGTAGAGTGCGTCCGATGTCCTCAGCATACCTCTGTCAAGGCGGTTGGGGAGGTAAAGCGTGGGCAGTCCCCAGACCTCGGTGGAGTTCATCATATCGGCTATGGACATACTGTTGTCATAGCGGAAGACCTCTATGTCTCGCTTTTCATCACGAAATCTCACCACATTGGAGCCAAGCCCCGGCACTACTATCGCCCTGTAATCCCCGGCTGTGAGCTCCACTGCCTTTGCACCCTTGAAATCTATGTATTCAGCCTTTGTCTGCATGATAACACCTTATTCCTTCCTGAATTTGAGGGAAATGTCGAATACCTTTGCGGAATGGGTGATGGCACCGCTGGATATTATGTCCACACCGGTATGTGCCACCTGTGCCACAGTCTCCTCGGTTATGTTCCCGGATGCCTCCAGTATGGCTCTGCCGCCGCAGACCTTAACACACTCTGCCATGTCCGCAACGCTCATGTTGTCCAGCATGATGACATCGGCACCGCATTCTATGCCCTCCAGCATATCCTGCATGGTGCGTGCCTCCACCTCTATCTTTGCCATGTGGCCTAACTTCTCCCGCAGAGCCTTTACAGCGCCTGTGATGCTGCCGTAGGCATCTATGTGGTTGTCCTTGAGCATTGCAGCATCCGAAAGGTTGAAGCGGTGGTTGAAGCCCCCGCCGCAGGTGACGGCATATTTTTCCATGGCACGCAGTCCGGGAGTGGTCTTTCGTGTGTCAACTATGCGTGCCTTTGTGCCCTTTGCCCCGTCTACCAGCCTGCTTGTGGCAGTGGCAACGCCCGAAAGGTGGCACAGCAGGTTCAGGGCTGTGCGCTCGCATTTGAGAATTGATGCGGTGCTGCCCTTTACCGTGGCGATGATGTCGCCCTTTGCTGCACGCTCTCCGTCTGATCTGAGCTTGGTTATCTGTATGGAAGAATCCACCAGTTCAAATACCCTCAGGGCAATGTCTATGCCGGCTATTACACCGGTATCCTTGGACACGAAGTCCGCACAGGACACGCTGTCGGGTGATATGAGCAGATCCGTCGCCAGGTCGATGTAGTTTATGTCCTCTGTTATTGCTCTTTTGATAACGTCGTCAACATAGAAGGCAGGGAGCATATTCATTCCTCGCTTTCGCCCACACAATAGGAAAGTGTTTCGCCGATGCTCTCGGCAATGAGCAGGTCAGCTCTGTTGTCATACTGTGTGGAGGATTTGTTTATGAGAACCAGCTTATTGCCGCTGTAGTAGTCTATGAGACCGCTTGCAGGGTATACGGAAAGGGAGGTGCCGCCTATGATGAGCATATCACACTGTTCAATGGCTTCTATGGCACCGTTTACAGTTCTCTGGTCAAGCCCCTCCTCATAGAGCACCACATCCGGCTTTAACAGCCTTCCGCAGTCCGAGCAGGCGGGTATGCCGTCATAGTCCTTCATGTACTTGGCATCGTGGAGCTTGCCGCAGTTCACGCAGTAGTTGCGGTGAACAGAGCCGTGGAGCTCGTACACCACCTGTGAGCCCGCCGCCTGGTGCAGGCCGTCAATGTTCTGGGTCACTACCGCCCTTACCTTGCCCTGCCGTTCAAGCTCTGCCAGGGCAAGATGAGCCTTGTTGGGCTTTGCATCGAGATTCAGCATCTTGTCCTTGTAGAATTCATAAAAATCGGCAACATGATTGCAGAAAAATGTGTGGCTAAGTATGGTTTCGGGCGGGAACTTGTACTTCATGTTGTAAAGTCCGTCCACACTTCTGAAATCGGGTATGCCGCTTTCGGTGGATACACCTGCACCCCCGAAAAAGACAATGTTATCCGATTCTTCGATCCAGCTTTTCAGTATCTTCGTGTTTTCTGTGATCATGTTATTCATTCCTTTGCCGCAGGAGCCTGCGTGTGAGTATCCGCTGCCGTGGGGGTATGGGATCAGTCCTCTTCCTCTTCTTCCGGCATATCCCAGTTGTGGTATACGTTCTGAACGTCGTCGTTGTCCTCAAGGGCATCAAGGAGAAGATTCATCTTCCTTATTGCCTCCTCATCGGTGAGGGTGACATAGTTTGCGGGTATCTTTGTAGCCTCTGCGGAAAGGACGCTGTAGCCCTTTGCGGTGAGCGCCTCTCTTATGGTGCCCACATCAGAGGGGGCACAGGAGATCTCTATCTCATCCTCGTCCATATTGAAGTCGTCAGCGCCTGCATCAAAGGCATCGTCCATGACCTTGTCCTCTTCATAGCCCTTGTTTTCCACAATGACAACGCCCTGATCCGAGAACATGAAGGATACACAGCCTGTGGTGCCAAGGTTGCCGCCGAATTTGTCGAAATAGTGGCGGATATCGCCGGCAGTGCGGTTCTTGTTGTCTGTCAGTGTCTCAACTATGACTGCCACTCCGGAAGGACCGTAGCCCTCGTATACGTTGGCCTCGTAGTTGGTCTTGTCCGCATCGCCCATAGCCTTCTTTATTATGCGGTCAATGTTGTCGTTGGGCACGTTGTTTGCCTTTGCCTTAGCGATGAGGTCACGCAGCTTTGCATTATTGTTGGGGTCGCCGCCGCCCTCCTTTACAACTACAGCCATCTCTCTGCCTATCTTGGTGAAGATCTTGGCCTTTGCGCCGTCTGTGGCTTCCTTCTTTCTCTTGATATTGTTCCATTTTGAATGTCCGGACATATATATTCTCCTTATAAATAGTTTTTGTATTCACTGACAGAGGGTATCCCTGCTGTCCCATATGGTATCGAATATGAGGGCTATGCGTTCATTCTCCCCGCACAGCTTCAGATAACCGAACAGAGTTTCAAGGGAGGTTGCCTTGTGATATTCTGCGGGGTTTGAGCTTTTGGGCACGCTCTGGGGAGAGGAGGAGGCGTTGCGCCCTCTTTTCATGACCGCCCTCTCATCCTCGGTGAGCATATCTGCGATAAGCTCACAGGCTCTTGCCTGAAAGCCTGCCCTCACATACCTGACGGATGCGCCGTGGAGCTTCCCCACAGCCATATTTGCCATCGTCACCAGCTTTTCACGCACAAGCTCACTGTATACTGCATCCCCTAAAAAGGCAAGGGACAATGGACTGTATTGATTTACTAATCTCTTTTCCATAATGTATAAATCTGCTTGCTTACCTCTCAGGCGACTATTGTTCAAGCGTACAATGTACACCCGAAGGGGGGTATCAGAATACAAAGTCGAATTCAAATCCGAATATGTTTACTGTGTCGCCCTCGTCAATGCCCATTTCCTCCAGCTTGTCTATTATCCCGGATGATCTTAGCACACGCTGGAAATACTGCAGGGACATATAGTCGTCCATATCCACAGTGCGTATGATGTGCATGAGCCAGGGTGCCTCCACATAGTATACACCGTCATCGCCCTTTGTAACATCGAACTGTCTGTTTTCTCCTGCCTGCTCGTCAAATGTCTTCTGCGCAGGCTCCGGCTCGTACCGCTTTATGGGAGGGAGAGCGGACAGCTTCTGTGCCACCGCCTTCATAAGCTCATTCGTACCCAGTGTGGTGGCAGCTGATATCTCAAAGCAGGGGAGACCCCTTTCCCTGATGAATTCGACAAAGGCTGCCTTCTGTTCATCCGTTGCTATGTCGCATTTGTTGGCGGCTACTATCTGGGGGCGCTGTGACAGCTCCTCGGAAAAGCCCGCCAGCTCTTTGTTTATTATCTCAAAGTCCTCCTTGGGGTCACGCCCCTCAGAGCCTGAAACATCCACTACATGGACTATCAGACGGCATCTGTCCACATGGCGCAGGAACTCGTGCCCCAGGCCAACACCCTCGGCGGCACCCTCGATAAGCCCGGGGATATCCGCCATGACAAAGCTGTCCTCGTTCACCTTGACCACGCCAAGAACGGGGGAGAGGGTGGTGAAGTGGTAGTTGGCGATCTTGGGCTTTGCCGCCGACACCACGGATATAAGCGTAGATTTGCCCACGTTGGGGAAGCCCACAAGACCTACGTCTGCAAGCAGCTTCATCTCCAGTGTGACCTCAAATTCCTCCCCGTCAAATCCCGGCTTTGAAAAGCGGGGTATCTGCCGTGTGGGAGTGGCAAAGCGGGCATTGCCCTTGCCGCCCTTTCCGCCTCTTGCGACGATATAGGGCTCATCCCCCGAAATATCCGCCATGATGCGGTCGCCGGGATATTCCTTGATAACAGTGCCCCGTGGCACCTTGATGACAAGATCCTCGCCGTTTTTCCCGGTGCAGTTCTTTGCACCGCCGTTCTGACCGTTCTCGGCAAAGTATTTCTTCTTGTAGCGGAAGTCTATCAATGTGGACATACTGTCATCCGCAACAAATACTATATTGCCTCCTGCGCCGCCGTCGCCGCCGTCGGGGCCGCCTGCCGCCACATATTTCTCCCTGTGGAAGGAAACTGCACCGTCACCGCCGTTTCCGGCCTTTATCCTTATCCTTGTTTTATCGACAAACATTTAATACCTCATAGATCATGCATATTTAAGACATTATACCATATATTCCCGGCTTTGTCAAATGTTTTTTAAAAATGTGTTACAAAAAAGCGCCGCTGTTGGGGTTTGTTCGTTATTGACAAATTATGTTTCTGGTAGTATAATAGAATAAATAACTATTATCTGATGAAAGGAGGAGTTGTGATGACATTTGAGAAATCCTGCGGTGCGGTAGTATACCGCAAATACCACGGCAATACAGAAATACTCCTTGTAAAGCATATCAACAGCGGTCACTGGTCATTCCCGAAGGGTCACATGGAGGACGGGGAGAGCGAAGTTGAGACCGCCCTGCGTGAGATAAAGGAAGAAACGGATCTTGATGTGCTCATAGACCCGTCTTTCAGGGAAACAGTCACATACTTTCCTCACAGGGACACACAGAAGGTGGTGGTGTATTTCGTGGCGAAGGCAAAGCGGCAGGACTTTACCCCCCAGGCTGATGAGATAGCTGAGATACGCTGGGTGGATCTGGCTCACGCCCAGCAGCTCCTTTCCTACGAAAATGACCGCAACATCGTCAACAAGGCAAAGACAGCCATTGTGCTGTAAGCTCTGACAAAGGATCATAACATGAACCCAAGGCTTGATTATCTCAGGGAGAAGACCTCCCTTCTGACCACATCCCCCGGCGTCTATCAGATGAAAGACGAAGGGGGTAATATCATCTATATAGGCAAGGCGAAGAACCTGCGAAACCGTGTGTCCTCCTACTTTGCCCGCACCCCGAACCACACCCCCAAGGTAGCCTCCATGGTGGCAAATGTATACGACTATGACTTTATAGTCACACATTCCGAATATGAGGCTCTTGTATTGGAATGTTCCATGATAAAGCAGCATTCCCCAAAGTACAACATCCTGCTGAAG
>DGXE01000050.1 GCA_002395525.1 Ruminococcus sp. UBA4240 | reverse complement strand
CACGCCCCACTCGATGTTGCCTGTGATCCTGAAAGGCACCAGAGTCTTGCCGTCCCTGAAGCGGACACCGTTCTCTGTGAGGATAGCCCCCGCCCTGTCACGGTCATCAAGGGAGGCAAACTTCACCGTGAAGGAGGTCTTGCCCTCCGCCACCAGCTCGTGTGCGGGAAGTGCGGTCAGCAGTGTGTCATACTGCTCCCTGAACTTGTTCATGATATACATGAGGGGCGGCTCCAGGAACTCCTTGACAGTCTTTGTCACCACAGGGCGCACACTCTTGTCCGCCTCCATGCGGGAAACCATCTCACGCAGCAGGGAATTGAACTCCGGCAGCTTGAAATACCAGTTGGAGACCTCCTTCATCACAGGCTTCTCCCCGGTAAGGGTACTGCGGGGATCGATAAGGTTTATGGGGTTGTAGGAATGACCCAGGTCGCACTCATCCGCATATCCCTTTTCGGACTGGCAGCCCTCCACAGGGCACTTCCCCACCACCTGACGGCCGTTGAGGAATACCCCTGCCTTCTCATCGAAAAACTGTGCCGTGGACATCCTTTCAAGATACCCAAGGTCATACAGCTTTTTTATAAACTCATGGGTGACCTTCTCATGTTCGGCCGCTGTATCCCCGAGGGCAGAGGCGCCGAAAAGGTCAAGGCTTATGAGATAGTCATCAAGGGTCTTCTTCTGGGCATCGTGATTGCGCTTGACATAGTCACGGATAGAGCCCTCAAACCCCGCCTCACAGGCCTTGCGGTAGCCCTCAGCAATGGGTGAGCCGTAGCAGTCCGTGCCGGACACGAATATGACGTTCTCCTTCCCAATCCTGTCCCTTAAAAAGCGGGCATAGACATCGGCAAAAACGAACATCCCGCCCACATGGCCGAAATGCAGCTCTTTATTTCCATAAGGCATACCCCCTGTGACCACAGCTCTTTTGGGGAACACAGGGCGTTCTCTCTTATTGTCTTTCAATCTTCCCAGCCTCCGAATCAGATTTACATACAGATTTATTGTAGCATACTATGAAAAAAAATGCAAGATATATTTGTGAATTTTTCTTCGTTGCTTTAAACATAAAAAGCAGATCTCCCACAGTAAAACTGACCGCAGGGCACAAATAGGCATTGTGCACAACCGGTTAGCATCCAAATTATAATAATTCACGAAAATCCAATATAACTATTGATATAAAACCAAAATATGATATAATATTTATTAGGTGTTTTGTTTATTATATACACAGATCCCCGGATCACTCCGGTGTCATCCAACGGGTCTTTATGCATTCGAGGTGAGTTTTTGTGGAGATAGAGTATGTTTCAAAGCTCAAAAGGCATGATGATACTATCGATCTTTACAAGTCACTCGAATGGTACCAGCTCAGCGGCTACACCGACGAGGACATAGACAAGGCCAACGAGAGCTTCTATTCCGTATATGCCTACGACGGGGACAAGCTGGTGGGACTGGGGCGTGTTGCCTCTGACGGCATGATCGTTGCGGTAATGAGCGGCATATGTGTGCGCCATGATTACCGCCACCACGGCATTGGCGCCCAGATAGTGGAGCGCATCGTGGAATACTGCCAGACCGGGGACTACAGGCTGAATGTCCAGCTTTTCTGCGAGGACAGCCTTATCAAGTGGTACGAGGGCATGGGCTTTGAGAAGCTTGCGGTAGGTATGCGCAAGCCTGTTCCCACAAAGGAGGAACACTCCGCCCTTAAAAAGAATTTCAGCGAGATATATGGCATAGAGCAGATAACCGATGCCTGTGAGAGCTTCTACTGGTACAACTTTGACGGATACAGCGATTTCAGCTACTATGCGGGATTCGGCAGCGAGGGCGCAAAGGTGCCCTTCCTGAGGATGATATTCTACGCCCACGATCCCATCCACATCAAGGCGGAGATAATATTTGAGAACGTGAGCGAGTTTGAGATAGGCTGCACAGGCGTGCGCAACCCCCTGTTCGGCTTTGACATCATCTCCACCGAGAAATTCGGCTATGCGGACAAGAAGCGCTACAAGATACGCTCCCTTGAGGACGACGACATATCCTTCTTCTGCGAGAAATTCAGGATAATGAACGTAGAGATACGTGACAACATGGTGCCCCTCACCCCGGAGCGCCCTGCGGAGGAGACATTCACCTACCACGAGAACATATCCGACACCGCCGCTGATTCAGCGGATGCCCCCTATGTAGAGGACTGGGACTATGAGGGGGACGGCTCCTCACAGGACAGTCAGCCTGACACCGCTGACGGGCAGGAGGAAGGCGCTGTAGATCTGCGCTCCCTCCTTGGTGCAAATGACGACTTCGACGGTGACAATGCCTTCTCATACCATCTGGAGAGTCTTTGATCTATGACAGGATACGAATTCACCACAAATTCACCGCTTGAGACGATTGAGCTGGGAAAAAGACTTGGCTCTGCACTCGCAGGCGGTGATATCATTGCATACAAGGGAAACCTTGGGGCAGGCAAGACCACCTTCACAAGGGGACTGTGCATGGGGCTGGGCATGGAGGATACCGTTACCTCCCCCACCTTTGCCATAGTAAACGAATACCACGGAGGGAGGCTTTCCCTCATCCATTTCGATATGTACCGCATAGACGGTGCCCTTTCACTGGAAACAACAGGCTTTTACGACTATATTTCAGATGACAGCGTCATCGCCGTGGAGTGGTCGGAGAACACAGAGGGGCTTCTGGATGAAAACATCACCGTCACATTCACCGTGCCGGAAAATGCCCCTGATACACGCATCATAGCCATAACCGGCGACAGAGAGCTTTTTGAGAGCGGAGGTGCCTCTTGAAGATACTGGGACTTGACACCTGCGGCGGCACTGCCGCCTGTGCCCTCACGGAGGACGGAACTGTCCTTGCGGAGGAGCGTTTTCTCACAAAAAAGGCACATTCACAGGTGATACTGCCTATGGCGCTTGCCATGCTCGACAAGTGCGGCATGACCCTGGAGGACGTTGACCTGTTTGCGGCTGTTACAGGCCCCGGCTCCTACACGGGGCTAAGGATAGGCATCAGCACCATACAGGGCATATGCTTTGCAAACGGCAGCCCCTGTGTGGGGGTATCCGCTCTTGAAAGCCTTGCCTTCAATGCGGCACAGCAGGACAGGGTGACCATCGCCTCCCTTATGTATGCCCGTGCAGACCTGTATTATACCGCCTTTTTCTCATGCGAGGGCTTTGAGATAGAAAGGCTGACGGAGGATGCCATACTCCCGGCACAGAAGGCAGACGAGCTTTCAGCCATGTATGCACGCACAGCCACGGTCATAGCCGTCGGGGACACACACAGGCTGCTCCCGGAAGGAAGCACTCCCCTGCCCCCCCATCTGAACGGGCGCAGTGCAGTGAGCCTTTGTGCCGCCGCCGCCCGCAAGGCACCCATATTCCCCGACAAGCTGCTCCCCGACTACCTTGCTGTTACCCAGGCAGAAAAGGAGCTTGAAGGCGGCACGAAAAAATGACATCACAGCAGCCTGCTTTTTGGCAGGCTGCTTTTTTATACTAAGAGAAGCAATTGGTATTATGTCCGGAGGAAAGCTGCTTTGCAAGCTGCAGGAGCTGTCCGCCAAAAAGGAATGGCTCGGAAGCTCCGAGCCGTTTTTTTACATATCCTTTTTTCTGATGATATCCGAGACCTCCTGCAATGAAATAAATGCAGCAGGATCTATATGGTGGACTATCTTTTTGAGCTTATTGATCTGAAAGTGATTCACAACGAAATAGATGATCTCCTTGCTCTCCTTAGAATACCCTCCGATGGCGTTTACTATCGTTCCGCTCGAATCGAAGTTTTCAGCCAGCGCATCGGATATTTCGCCTGCCTTTGTGGTGACTATCATGGCGCATTTTGACTTGTCAATGCCCTCTACCACAAAATCCACCGTGCGTGAGCCGATATAGTGTGTCACGATGGAATACAGCTACAAGAACAGCACCATGAGCCAAATTGCATCGGAAGCAGATATCAGCAAGTCTCTGCTTTTATATTATTTCAGGAACAAAAGGGAACTGTATCTCTTTCTGTGCATAAAACAGTACAGAGCGCACCCAGCCGGAGATTATAATGCCCCGCACTCGTGCTTGGTACGGAGCAGGACAGGATGACCACAGCCCGTGGCTCTGTTGAAATAGCCGAAAAACCGGGCTGCAGGTGTCATATTCAAGGGAGAGGGTCATGCTGCATATCTGACCCGTGAGTTCAACGACATAGTGTATATTCTTCATGGAGCGCTCATGAAACTATGCCCTCATCAAAACGGCAGGATCATGTCTTAGATCTCTGCATTTTCAAGTTCGAGGATATACTTTCTCATAAGAACAGTATCCAGGTAGTATCCTAACGAATCATCTTCCGGATAGTAATCAACATCATCTTCGGCTTCGGGGCGGAAGATGAACCTCCCCGGTAAGACATAGGGTGTGGGATCTTCCGGCTCGTCAAAGCCGTTCTCCTCGAAATCATCATCCATGAAAAAGGCCTCCGGATATTCTTCATCCAGACTGGTTATCGTTCCGTCAGAAGCAATCACATACCTGAGATGACTGCATTCCCTGAATGTCTCTGTACCCACAGAGTATACACTGTCAGGGATAGTGATACTTTGCAGATCAAAGCATCCGTCAAATGCATTCGGTTCTATACGTCTGACACCATCCATGATGTTTACTTTTTTCAGGTACATACATCCGGCAAAAGCTCTGAATCCGATCTCCAGAACAGACCCGGGTATCGTTATTTCTTTCAGAGAGCAGCAATCGCTGAAAAGGTCATTTTCAATGATCTTCAACCCAGCGGGAAAAGAAATGGATGCAAGATACGGACACGCACTGAACGCAGAATGACCGATGGTTTTGACGCTGTCAGGTATCACAACAGAGGTTATATAGCTATTGCTGAATACCTTTGGCAGGATCTCCGTGACGCTGCCGGGGATAACTATATCCTTTGCTTTTCCGAAGTAAGAAAGAAGCTTCCCTCCTACCACCATGAAGCCATTTTCATCAATAAGGCCGGGACATCTTTCAAAGGAGTCCGGAGAGATACGTGGAACCCCCGCTGTTATCACCCTCTTTAATCTGGTGCAGTCCTGAAAGGCATGAGCCCGTATGGCCTCGACACTTGCAGGGAAAGTAACAGAAACGATCTCATTTCTTCCAACAAA
This sequence comes from Ruminococcus sp. UBA4240, assembly GCA_002395525.1. Classification (GTDB taxonomy): domain Bacteria; phylum Bacillota; class Clostridia; order Oscillospirales; family Ruminococcaceae; genus Huintestinicola. The sequence continues at coordinate 19,240 of DGXE01000050.1, read as the reverse complement.
AACATGATCATTGATCTCCGTGACCCCATCGGGAATGACAACGTTCTCTACAGGCTCCTCTGGGTCATATTTAGTCAGCATACCTTTTTTGATCTTGAATTCCATACTTTCCTCCTTGAGTGAAATGGTCAGGATGGTTCGGTTCCTACGTCCATATTATATCAGATCCTGAACGATTTGTAAAGTATTTTTCAGCAAGATGAACACCGGCTTCAAGCGTGAAATACCGGTGTTCGATCTGCATCTTCAAACTATTCATTCTTTCCTTTCCGTGACTATCTCTTTCAGTCGCTCTGCCGACCCGATGCATATGGAGGCTGCCTCCCGGAGCAATGCAGATACAAGCAGGATGAATGCACAAAATGAACAGTATGCCCGGACCGGCACGGTCATAGCCGTCGGGGACACACACAGGCTGCTCCCTGAGGGGAGCACTCCCCTGCCCCCCCATCTGAACGGGCGCAGCGCAGTGAGCCTTTGTGCCGCCGCCGCCCGCAAGGCACCCATACCCCCCGACAAGCTGCTCCCCGACTACCTTGCTGTTACCCAGGCGGAAAAGGAGCTTGAAGGCGGCGTCAAGAACTGATCCCCATACAGACAATATGCCCCGAAGCGATTTCGGGGCATTTCTTATCTGTTCTTTGAGGAAGAAGTCGGGTTGAGCCTGCTTTGCACAAGCTCTATTTCAGTATCAGTGTAAATATCCAAGAGATCAGTGCCGCAAACAGCGGATAGCCTATAACAGTACCTATGATCTTTCCAAGCCATGTTTTTTTGTGGATATATGGCATCAGATCCTCTGTCCCGGGAATTATCCACGCTTTTGTATGACCCACCCAGTACCAGTCTATAAATATCCGGTCAAACAGCCCGCATAACATATACATGACGGTCAGCTGGATAAAACCATCCTGAAAAGTTTCGGCACCATTTACGCAGAACACCATCAGCGGAGCTGCCACAAGCAGCACCAGCATAAAGACAAGTCCTGAAACCGCCTTGTTCCGCCTGATCTGCTTTTCTGTAATAAGACCCAGTTCTACAACACGATCCTTTACCGGCTGTTCATAGTAATGGACCCCACCCACTGCGCCGTTTCGTATATTTATTACACATACAAGCAGCAGAACAAAATTAAGCACAAAGCTCTCTATAACAGCTAAAACCATAGCAGTTCCTTTCAATCGGTGACAGACTTATCAGCAATAGCTTACGGGATCGTGCATGGATGCAGCCGCTGATACGGCAATATCGGGGAAATGTTCTTCGAGCAGTGCCTTCATCATAGGGGCAAATATGCGCTCCGTGTGGTAGTGGCCGCAGTCAAACAGCGAAAGCCCCAGGTTCTGTGCATCAATGAAGGAATCGTGCTTCAGATCCCCTGTGATGAGGGCATCAGCCCTTTCTGCCGCGGTGAGCACAAAGCTGTTGCCCGCACCGGAGCATACGGCTGCCTTCCTTATCTTCCTGTTCCCGCTGGTGTAGCGTATCACCTTGCAGCCCAGCACGGAGCGGAGCCTTTTGGCGCACTGCTCCAGGGATATGGGCACAGACAGATAGTATATCCTGCCTATCATGCGCCCCTGACCGAAGTCCTCCAGGGGCTCATAAGCCTCCGAGAGACCCAGGGGCTCGTGCAAAATGTCAAACAGGCCCTTGTTCATGCCGCAGGGTGCCATATCAAAGGGGGTGTGGGTGCATATGGCGGATATATCATACTTTGCCAGCAGCGCGGCAGGGGAGCCTCCTGTCAGCCGCTTTAAGGGGTGGAATATGACGGGGTGGTGGCTGACTATGAGCTGTGCTCCGATCCTGTGTGCCTCCTCTGCCACCTCTGACGTGATGTCAAGGGCAGTGATGACCTTTGTGACCTCTGTGTCAGGGCTGCCTACTATGAGCCCGCTGTTGTCCCAGCTCTCCTGTGTGGAGAAGGGTGCCAGCTCGTCTATTTTGCGGTAAATATCAGCAACAGTCAAAGTATCTCCCTCCTTATGCGCTGTGTACTTTCAAGTATCTCTTCGGCTCCATCCGGGTTTTGTTCCCTCATGCCAAGGGCTGCCCGTTCAAGCCTTGTCACCCTGTCGGCAAGGTATGCCGCATCAAGCTCCCTGCGTGGGTCAAGAGCCCCTGTGAAGGCTTTGATGCCGGGGTCTGCGGGGGTGCCTCTGTAATACCAGCTCATTACGGAATACAGATGCCCTGCCGCCTTTACACCATGCTCCTCCACAAGGTCAAAGCCTGCACGGTAAAGCTCCCTCCGCAGATGCTCGGGGCGCTTCATGGGCTGGAGTACAAGGTGCAGGGAGGGGTCACGGGTGCGCATATCCCTTGTGATGATGTTTGCCATCTGCTCTCCCCCAAGGCCTGCTATGACAATGTCTGTAACGCCTTCCAGCGGAACATCGTCAAGGCCGTCGGAAAGCACGAACAGCACCTTATCCGAGATCCCGTACCCGTCCATAGTCATGCGGGCGGAGGACAGGGGCTTCTTGCGCATATCAGCGCATATGGCACGGTCACATATGCCCGCCCTGAGCAAAAAGGCGGGGAGTTTGCCGTGGTCTGTGCCCACATCACAGACAAATCTGCCGCCTACCAAGCTGGCACAGGCGGCAAGTCTTTCATCAAGCTCCTTCATGGGCTGACACATCGGCAGTGGGTGCCGCTGCGCCCTTGCGGGCAAAGTGGTCGTTCAGGGCCTTTACAAGATCCTCAGGATCCATGCCGTGTACGGCGCAGGCCTGTTCAAGTGTTTCCCCGAAGGATGAGGGGCACCCGATGCAGTACATCCCCATTTCAAAGAAATATTCGGCTGTATCGATGTCCTCTTCAAGTATATCTGTGATGACGGAATCCTTTGTTACTAACATAGTGAGTCTCCTTTACCCAAAGGTGATGTGAGTTTTTGCTAACTGTATTGTATCACATATGTTACTCCTTGTCAACGGTAAATCCGTGAACAAAAACAGCCATGGCTCACTGCTGCCCGGTACACAAAAAATTAAATAAATCTACATATATTGTGCTATATTTGTTCTGCCGGTTATGGTATAATATCGTCTGTTGGTGCTGATTTAGCTCAGTTGGTAGAGCACATCCTTGGTAAGGATGAGGTCGCCGGTTCAAATCCGGCAATCAGCTCCACTTTTTATCCCCTCAGGGCTTCCTGAGGGGATTTTTTGTCTACATCATAAGTCTCAGCTTGTGGGCTGAAAGGCGTATGCGCACAGCCCTTGTCCTGCCCAGCACCTCTCCGTCTGTATGCAGGTATACAGGCCTTGTGGCATCAAGCCGCAGCTCCCTTGCTCTTCCCGTGGCAATGCCCCTGAATCCGGTATGCATACCGAGATATGCCGTGGGCAGAATGAACATGAACTGCGGCTTTGACAGCCCCGATGATATGCACAGATCAAACTGCCCGTCATTGGGGTCGGCTGAGGGTGCGAAGTTAAATCCCCCGCCCTCAAAGCGATGGTTCATCACCATGGCGCAGATACAGCCCCTGTACACGGCTGTGCCCTCATCACTTGTCACACGCACATCTACGGTCTTCTCCCGAAAGCACACACGCACAGCCTCAATAAGGTAGCACAGCTTCCCAAGGCCTGCTTTATTGAGCAGCGGCTTTATCTTCGACTTTGACACATATTCGCAGGTGGCTGCCCCAAAGCCTATATCCGTACTGATGACAAAGGAGCGTGTCACTGTTTGGCCGTCGATGACGGCGGCTATCTCACCTATATCCGAGGTGTGTCTCACACTTCCCTGTACGATAAGCTCTGCAATGCTCACAGGACCTTTGGGCAGGTCAAGGTCACGGACAAGGTCGTTCCCAGTGCCGCAGGGGACAAGCCCCACAAGGGTATGCTCAAGGTCGGACATACCGTTTACCGCTTCGTTGAGGGTGCCGTCACCGCCTATGATGACGATGCGCTTTTCCCCAGCACGTCTGCATATGCGGGCGCAAATGCTGACAATGCTGTTCTCCCTGTCCGATACGTGCAAAGTGTATTCATGCCCGCTGCTTTCAAACACGGGTCTTATTCTTTCAAATACCTTCTCCGCCTTGCCCGAGGCGCTGGCGGGGTTCATTACAATATCAAATCTCATACTGTTCCTTATGCGTTTGGCACTCACAAAAACAGGCGATGCTACCCGTTTTGGTAACATCGCCCTTTTGTGTCATGTGCGGGTCATCAGACCATAACTTCTACAATGTCGTTGGTGTCCATGGAGGTCCACTTGCCGTTTACATATGCACGGACGATATAGCTGTGAGTGCCCTTGGAAACATTGTTTATCCTGATGATGTTGGAGGATGTCTCACCCAGCTTGGATGCGCCGCCCTTTACTACCTTGTATACAGCGTACTTAGTGGCGCCCTCGACCTTGTTCCAGCCAAGAGTTACCTTGCTGCCGTTCACTCTTGCCTGTACCACGGGCTTGAAGTGTGCGGAAACTGCAACAGCGCCGGAATAGTCATCGGTGGAAATGCCGCCCTTCTTTACATAGCGGACGATGAACTTGTAGCGCTTGCCGTTGGTCATGTTGTAGAAGGTAGCGGAGGTAGCTGTTGTCTCCTTTATCTTCTCATAGGTGCCGTTCTTTTCAAGGTAGATCTGGTACTTTGATGCACCGGAGATCTTGTTCCAGGAGAGCTTCAGGGTGCTGCCGTCAACGGTGGAGTTCACTCTCAGCACAGAGGATGTTGCCCTTGTGGTGAACAGGCTGTTGTAGTAGCTGTTGTAGCCGCCGTTGTAGGAGTAGTAGGGATCATAGAAGCCGTTGTAATAATAGCTTGCGGGATAGTAGTAATAGTTTGCGGGAACACCGTAGTAGTAATAGTAATAATAGGGGTTGTAGTCATACTGGTATGCCCCGCAGCGTGTGCAGATGCCGTGGGTATTGAAGGAGTGGCCGCCGAGGCTGGGCAGTGTAACATCTGCAAGGGTGGTAGCAGTGTATACGCCGTCCTTCTTTACATAGTACTTGCCGTCAGAGCCCTTGTAGTAGAGCACGTTGCCGCTGGCAGTGCAGGTGGGGGAGGTGGCTGCAACGGGAACATATGTTACGCCGTCAACAGTTTCAGAGCCGGGAACAGAACCGTCATCGTCCTTCCAGAGAGCGGTGATAACTGTGTCAGCGGTGATGGTTATCTTGTCGCCTGCTGCGCCCTTGTCCCACTTGTCGAATATCTTGCCGGATGCGCCCTTGAAGGAGCAGGCAGGGAGAGTGTATTCCTCACCGTCGGCTACCTGGGCGGTGGTAACGGTACCTGTAGCGTTCTCACCGGGGAGGAGCTGAACTGTGAAGAGCTGACCCCACTTTGCATAGAGGGTGGTGTCGCCTTCAAGAGGTGTGTTGGCTACTGCCTTTTCGGTAAAGCCTGCATCGGTGTACCAGCCTAAGAACTTGAAGCCTGTTTTTGTGGGTGTGGGAAGAGATGCGGGGATAGCAGCCAGCGTAGCGCCGCTTACCAGTGAGCCGCCGTTGGACTCATAGGTAAGAGTGAATGCTCTTGTTGCAAACTCTATCATGTTGTTGCCGGTGGCAGCAACTCTGTATGTGTACTGAGCATACTTCTTGCCCTGAAAACCGCCCTGTGAGCCGCCCTTGGAGATGGAATTGAGCTTTACGCCCCCTGCGTATACGTCAATTGTCTTGTCGGTGGTGTTCACGAAGGTGTAGGTGGAATCGGGAGCCATGACCTCCGATATGTCGGTCTCTCCCAGGTCACGGGACTCAGTAGCTGCAAATGCTACCATGCCGAATGAGGGCAGAGCCACAGGCATTGCGGGCAATGCTCCTCCTGTCAGTGCAACAGCAACTGCCGCCGCAGCAAGACGTTTTGTCAGGATCTTCCTGCTGGTCATAAATATCATCCTTTCCTCAATGCGCACAGCGCAGAATAAGTATACATACTGCTCGCAGCCGTCCCCCTGATACAGTCGGCTCAAAACATTATGCCTGAAATAATTCTATCACATTATATATGGCAATATGTTAAATTTCTGTTAATTTATACAAAGTTCATACAAAAACAGCTTCCAAGGGGTAGCAGTCATTTCAGGTGCCAGGAGCTGGGTATGAAAAGGCTGTTGTACATATCTACCGCATATCCGTCGGACATACCCGAGATGTAGTCGCATACAGCCCTTTCCCTTGAAAACCTTTCTGCAATGCCGATGTACAGGGGCGGCATCTTCTCCGGGTGCCTGCAAAAGTATTCGTACAGGCTCTTTACCAGTGTCTGTGCCTTTTCCTCCTCGTCCTTGGCGATGTTGTTGCGGTAGACGTGGGCAAAAAGGTAGTCGTAGAGGATGTCAAGGGCTTTCTCAATCTCTGCGGGGTAGTGTATATCCTGGGAGCCGTTTTCCACAAGCGCCATGATAAGGGTGGTTATGCGCTCGCTCTTGCTGCTGCCCAGAATATCCGTGGATGCCTTCGGCAGCTCCCTTTCCGTCAGTATCCCCGCCCTTATGGCATCGTCGATATCGTGGTTCACATAGGCTATCTTGTCCGCAAGGCGCACGATATAGCCTTCCTTTGTGGCGGCTACCCTGTCTGTGTGGCAGGCAATGCCGTTTCGCACCTCCCAGGTGAGGTTGAGACCCTTTCCATCCTTTTCGATGTAGTCCAGCACCCTGACGCTTTGCAGATAGTGCTTGAAGCCGCAGGAGCTTATGTCGTTGAGTGCCGCCTCCCCTGCATGGCCGAAGGGGGTGTGGCCTATGTCGTGCCCCAAGGCTATGGCCTCGGTGAGATCCTCGTTCAGGTGCATCGCCCTGCATATGGTGCGGGCTATCTGGGACACCTCCAGGGAATGGGTGAGCCTTGTGCGGTAGTGATCCCCCACAGGGTCAAGAAATACCTGTGTCTTGTGCTTCAGCCTGCGGAAGGAGTTGCAGTGGAGTATGCGGTCCCTGTCCCGCTGGAATGCTGTTCTGATGGGATCGGGCTCCTCGGTGAAACGCCGTCTGCCCGCCCCCTGTGAAAAGCAGGCGCTGTCTGACAGGGAGCTCCTTTCGATGCTTTCAAGCTCTTCCCTTACTGTCATTGCTTCCCCTCCCCCATGTCCGCAAAGATGATATCCCCGATGTCAAAGTGTATGCCCCCGGAGGAAAGCTCCGTCAGGGCACGGGTAAAGCCTTGTGTGTCCCTGTCGGCACACAGCAGCTCCAGGGTCACATCCTCCCCGAAGTCCTCGCTGTGCTTTTTCACCTGAAAGCCTGCCATGGCATTGGTGACATTCCCGTAGAGATGATAGGGGCAGGAGAAGGTGATCGTGCGGCAGGGGAGCATATGGGCGACGGATGCATTTGCCACAGCATTTGCCGCCGCCTCGGTGTATGCCCTGGCAAGGCCTCCCGTGCCCAGGAGTATGCCGCCGAAATAGCGGGTCACCACGCAGCACACATCCGTAAGCCCTGCCCCTTCGAGCACCTTCAGCACGGGTATTCCCGCAGTGCCCTGGGGCTCGGAATCATCGCTGTAGCGGCGGCTGTTCCCCGCCAGCAGGATGTAGGCATAGACATTGTGCCTTGCAGTGCGGTTCTCCGCCTTTACAGCGGCTATGAAGGCACAGGCCTCCTCCTCGCTTGAGGCGTGAGCCAGATGTGCTATGAATTTAGATCGCTTTTCTTCGTATTCGCCCTCTGAGGTACAGTCTATGGTTCTGTAGCTGTCCATGTACACCTCCCTGTATGCCGTGTCTTCCCTGATGCGACCATGGCAGCCGCTTTAGGATGCCCTTTACGTTGTGCAGGCTCTCCGTCACATCCTTTTCGGAGAGATCATCAAAGTAGTCGGTCTGCTTGTTGTGGCCGTGCTTTACGTATTCCGCAAGGTCGCCCCTGTAGTATATGAATGTCCTGAGTATATGGGCTATCTCATCGGGCTTGTAGGTGCATATGGGGCGTTTCAGCTTAAAGCCCGTTATGTAGAGCATATATGCCACGAATTCCGTGCAGGTGAAGGCCTTTTTCGTTGTGATCCCCTTTGTCACCGGGTATGTGAGCACCGACAGCAGATTGTAGATGTATTCTCCGTCATCTGCGATATAGCGGATGGTGTCCCTCAGCTCATCATATTTCTCGTCACGTACAGGTATCCTGAATATGATGCAGTCCACAGGCTTGTCTGTATCCAGGGTGTATCTTCTGATATGCTCCTTCATCAGCCCCCCTGTCAGCACGGCCTTGTGCCTGCGCCGTGCAAAGCTGTACCATTCGTTGAATTCCGGGTCAAAGGCGATGGCGGCGTGGTTGTATCTTATGCCCCCAAGCTTTCTTATCACAAACCCGAATTTGGTGAGGGTGGCGGATATTACGATGTAGATGTGCTTCATAGTGTCGCTGCTCCTAATCCCCGAATTCATATGAATAGAATTCACTCGGGTCCTCAAATTCGTCCTCAAAGTATGCCTCTGCCTCGTCAATGCTGTCAAATTCATCGCCGTAGGAATCGAGAAAGTCCTCAAAGGCATCCTCATATGTAGAATCACTGTATGTATTGCTGCCGCCTGTTTTCCTGCCTGTCCTGCGGGAGGTATTCTCCTCCGTTTTCGGGTGGAGCCTGTCCCATTCATATTTGCGCATAGGCTCCTTTACACTGTAAAGAGCATTCACACTGGCGCTGCCTGAGTATATCCGCACCCACATATAGATGACCTTCCCGTCTTCCTTCCAGATGTACTCCTGTATGTGAACATTTATCCCGTCGGGATAGCTGATGTCCGTGTCCTTTTGGGTATATGGCTCTATGATGTGTGTGCTGCTTTCGTACATATCAATGGTAAAGGCATAGGGGCTTTGCTCCTCAAAGGGGTACCTTTCCTTGTATTTGCGGTATTCCAAGAGCACCCGCCTGTGCTGCTCCCTGACAGTGTTCAGTACGTCGGCACAGTCACCGCTGTAGCCCTCGGGTATGTCATCAAGGATGGCATATAGGCTCTCGATGTCCGCTTTGTCATAGACACAGGCACGCTGAAACCTGTGATAGGTCTGTATCTCCCGGATATTGCGGTAACCGGGGCTGCCATATCTGTCAAACCGCTCCAGCTCATCCCCGAGGGATGCCGCATTCATTACATCCGGCAAAGGGCTGACCCTGCTCATGACCTTTCGGTACTGTATCTCCCGCAGGACAAGGAATATACCGGCGGACACGGCAATGACAAGGACTGCGATGATGAGCGTCTCTTTTGCCCCCATGTGCTTTCTGGTCATCTGCCGCCCCCCTTTGCGAAAAAAGCCGCCCGTGTATCCACGAGCGGCATTCCGTTTTACTTGTTGAGGTTGAAACGCTTGTTGAAACGGTCAACACGTCCGCCTGTATCAACGAGCTTCTGCTTGCCTGTAAAGAAGGGATGACAGTTAGAGCAAATTTCAACTCTGATGTCCTTCTTTGTGGAGCGGGTCTTGATGACATTTCCGCAGGCACAGGTTATGGTAGTCTCAACGTATTCGGGATGAATACCTTCTCTCATTTTCAGCAACTCCTTTCCGCAGTAATGATCAGCATAGCAGCCCATCACATTACCCTCGGACAGTAGTGCTATGATACAATCGCAACAAACGTTATTCTATCACATTCCCTCTTGTTTGTCAATGGTTTTTCAAAAAGGAATGTAAATTTTTTATGAACATTAAACCTTCTTGAATACAGGTATAACATCCAGAGGTGCATCAGCGGTGACAAACTCGCCCTTGGATTCAATTATCTCCTTAGTTTCAAGGTTCTCCCACTTCCCTGCGGGCAGGTATACCTGACGGCTGCGGGCGCCAAGCTCCAGCACAGGGGCTACAAGGTAGCTGCTGCCAAACATATACTGTGTGGGCAGATCCCAGCACTGCTTGTCCTCGGGGAACTCGTAGAACATGGATCTGATGAGGGGGGCACCTGTCTCGGAGGTCTCCTTCATGAGCCCTGCCACGTAGTCCTTGATGGAAAGGCGGACATCGAGATATTTCTTCATTATTTCAAATGCCTCTTCACCGTAGCTCCAGATCTCGTTGGGGTAGCCTGTGTAAAGGTATCCGCCGCCGAAATCCCTGTCGTCAAGGTGGGGGATGTCACCCTCGGGGCCTCTGCATCCGTGCATCCTGAATACGGGGCAGAATACGCCGTACTGATACCAGCGTATGAGCAGCTCGATGAAATCGGGATCCTTGCAGTTGGGGGTCATGAAGCCGCCTATATCCGTAGTCCACCAGGGAATGCCTGCAAGACCCATGTTCTGTCCTGCAATGACCTGATCCTTGAAGGACTCGAAATTGGACTGCACATCACCTGTCCATACCAGCACCCTGTACTTCTGGGAGCCTACCCATGCGGAGCGGAGAAGGTTCACAGCCTCTGTATCGCCGATGCTGTTCTGCCCCTCAGCAAATGCCCTTGCGTAGTTCTTGGGGTATTCGCAGCCTACCTTGGAGCCGCGGCCGGTAAAGTATCTGTAATTGTCGAAGTCGTAGGTGGTGCTGTCAGGCTCGGCATTGTCAAGCCAGAACAGGTCTATGCCCAGATCCTTGTAGTTCTGCTTGCACTTGTTCCAGACAAACTCCCTTGCCTCGGGGTTGAAATAGTCAACGGTGCCGCAGTCGCCCTGATAGTCGTAGGTCTGTACGGAGCCTGTGTCAGTGGTGCTGATGAGCCCCTTCTGATCCATTTCGTAGTAGTTGCTGCTCTTCTTGTCCACGGAGGGCCATACGGATACCATGATCTTTGTGCCCTCTGCATGGATCTCATCCACCATAGCCTTTACCTTGTCACGGGGCCAGTACTTCTCGTCAAAGCACCAGTCACCCTGATAGGGCCAGTGGAAGAAGTCTATTACGATAACATCCAGGTGTATCCCTAACTCCTTGTACTTTCTGAATACATCCAGCACCTCATCGGGAGTGCGGTATCTCAGCTTGCACTGCCACAGCCCCAGATAGTCTTTGCTCATAACGGGGGCACGTCCCACACAGTCGGTGTAGTTCCTTACTATGTCGGCGGGGGTGTCGTCAACGGTGATCCAGTAGTCCACCATATCGGATTCGTCGGATATCCACTTTGTCATGTTCCTGCCGAACACAGCCTCGCCTGTTGCGGGGTTGTTCCACAAAAAGCCGTAGCCCTTGTCGGATACGCAGAAGGGGATGGATACCTGTGAGTTCCTCTGCTCCAGAGGGATGTCACAGCCCTTCAGGTTCAGTATGGGCATCTGGTACTGACCCATGCCGTAGAGCTTCTCATCAGGGTCAGACTCAAAGCGGACGGTGATCCTGAAGCCGTCGGAGGCAAGACCCTTGTACTCACGGGACACCATCTTGTAGCAGATAGCCTCCTTGCGGACAGAGCCGCCGTAGTTGCTGTAATATTCCTGGAGGATGAGCTTGTCGTCACGGTAGAAGGTGAGTATGCCCACTTCATTGACAGTGGCTTTCAGCCTGCCGTTGGTGATGGATGCACACTGATGCGCCTCATCAATGGACACGGCTGCATTGTGGGCTACATCCTCGGAAAGTGCGTGCTCGTGGGCAGGCATTGCCTTCAGCTTTGTAGCACGTACTCTCAGTGCGTTTGTGCCCCAGCCGTCTATGCGGACAGTCTCGTATCTGTATCTGACGATAAGGGCACCGGGTTCTTCATAAAATCTTATCATAGCTTTTCTCCTTTATGGTAAGTTGAAACAACTTAAAAAGCATTATATAATATTTCACAGAAAAATGCAAGGGGTTTTGAAAATTTTCGTTGACATTAAATGTAAAATGTGCTATTATTATAGTCAGATAAGTGTATACGGGGGTCACATGACACTGTGCCGGCTGCCCCGGGGCAGCCCCTTTGACCGGTCATGTGCCGCCTTAAAAGCTATGCGGAGGTCCGTGGAATGAGTGCTGCAAAGCGAAGCCTTGAAATAGAACAGCTTGAAGATACCATAAATGAAAGAACGGTCTTTGTGCATGAGATGCTCATATTCTTTGTGGGCGTGGTATTCGGCGTTATAAACCTTGTTGCCCATGAGGACAGGGCAAATATCATATCCGGCATTTTCATCCTTGTGAGCGTAACGCTGACGGTCGGCGTTTCCGAGCTGCTCAAAAAGCATATCAGCAGGCTGGCAAGAGGGATGATTCTCTCCACCGTGCAGATAATAATCATCATTGCTGCAGGCATCACCAATTCCCAGCTCCATACGGTACACTCCCTGCTGGTGGCATCTGTTGCCCTGAGCACCATATATTTCAGCCGCAAGAACATAGTTGTCCAGTGCACCATCACCAATGCGGTATGCATTGCGGGCATATTCTTCATGGATAAGATATATCAGGGGGCGACCCTTGAGGTGGTCATCAAGAGCCTTGTGGGAGTGAATGTGGCTGACTATCTCATATGGTACCTGGTGAAGACCTGTGCCAAGTACATCATAGAGAACCGCAAGGACAAGGAACACTCCGACGAGCTTGTGGAGCAGATCAACGCCGAAATGGCAAAGGCCTCCGAAATGGCGATAAAGACCAACTCAGCAGTGGAGAAAATGGCACGCATAGCAGAAAACCTTTCCTCCAGCGCCACTCTCATGGAACAGATCTCCGGCACCCTCTCTGCGGGGGCACAGGAGCAGGAAAGCACTGTGAGCGAGATATCATCGGATATCATGGGTGTGGTGAACCAGTACGACAGGTGCCTTGACGAGGCGGACAAGTCCCTGCAGGCGGCGGAATGCAATGTGACAGTGCTCCACGAGGGCAATGAGGACGTTCACAGCATGATGTCCGCCATGAACGACATAAACAGCGCATCCGAGCAGATAGAGAGCATAATCCGCACCATAGAGGACATAGCCTTCCAGACAAATATCTTGGCACTCAATGCCGCTGTGGAGGCAGCCCGTGCAGGCTCTGCGGGCAAGGGCTTTGCCGTGGTCGCCGATGAGGTGCGAAACCTTGCCACAAAGTCCGCTGAGGCGGCAAAGCACACGTCAGAGCTTATCGACCTTACCAGAGGTGCGGTGAAGAACGGCACGGAATGCGCCCGCCGGGTGGCAGACCGCATGGACAGCGCCATACAGACCGCAGAGCAGTCAAGCGGCCATTCAAAGCTTATCACAGAGCTTACTAAGGATTCCGTCACCTCCGTGAACAAGGTGAAGAACAAGGTGGAAAACATTTCCTACGTGGTATCACAGACATCCCAGACATCCGAGGAGAGTGCGGAGATATCCCGCAGCGTGTCCGAAGAGGTCAGAAAGCTCAATGAGATCATAGCCGCAAGAACACGTTCAAACAGGAGCACATGACCTTTATGAACAAGGAACAGTACATATTCAGGGAGGCACCTGTACCAAAGGCAGTAATGACTCTGGCGGTGCCTACTCTTATTTCCCAGCTTATAAACATCGTATACAACTACGCCGACACCTGGTATGTGGGCAGGACAGGGAATGCCGCCATGGTGGCTGCTCTGTCCCTGTGTATGCCCGTATTCGTCATACTGGCTGCCATTGCAAATCTCTTCGGAGTGGGCGGGGCAAGCGCCATATCCCGGAGCCTGGGCAGGGGTGAGACCGGCAAGGCACGGCATATATTCGCCTTTTCCTTCTGGGGAGGTGTGGCTGTGTCCTTTCTCTATGGTGTGATAATATTCTTCCTCCGCACGCCCCTTATCTACCTTATAGGCGGAGATGAGAAATCCTTTGCCCACGCCTACGGCTATCTGCTGTGGACGTGTGTCATAGGGGCTGTCCCCACCTGCGGCAGCATCCTGTGCGGCCATCTGGTGCGTGCCAAGGGGGAGGCGGCAAGGGCAGGCTTCGGTATGTCACTGGGTTGCGTGCTGAACATGGCTCTTGACCCCCTTTTCATGTTCGTCATACTTCCGAGAGGGAATGAGGCGCTGGGCGCCGCCATGGCCACCTGCCTGTCAAACATAGTATCAATGGCATACTTTGTCATATTCCTGCTCTCCAAAAAGGGGGACGATGTGTTCTCACTGCGGTTTGCTGACATCTCATTCGGTGACGGCATCCCCGGTGAGGTGTTCATGATAGGGATGCCTGCGGCACTGGCAACGACCCTTGCCATGCTGTCAAACATTGTGGCAAACGCCCTCATCAGCAGTGCGGGCTCCGAAGCTGTGGCAGGCATGGGCGTTGCCAAGAAGACCAATATGATAGCCTTTAACACCTGTATGGGCATAACCCAGGGCGTGCTGCCCCTGATAGGGTACACCTACGGTGCAAAAAACTACACCCGCATGAAGGATACCATAAAGTTCACCTCCGCTGTCACGCTGTCGGTGGGAGTGGTGTGTACCGTGCTTTTCCGCATATTCTCAGCCCCAGCGGTGAGATTTTTCATAGATGATGCGGATTCCGTGGAGTACGGCAGGAGATTTCTCAATGTCATCGCCTTTGCAGCACCCCTTGCCGCCATGACATACATGGCGGGCACGGTATTCCAGGCGACGGGAAACAGGTTCTATTCCTTTGTGCTCTCCATCATACGCAAGGGGCTTCTGGATATACCGCTGATGTTTCTGTTCTCACACATCTTCGGCATATACGGTGTCACCTATGCCACACCCCTGGCGGAGCTTGTGTCCGTAGGCATCGCAGTGGTGATGTTTGTGAAGTTTGCCCGCAGGATAGGGGCGGAGGAAAGAGCAGCGTCAGGACTGACCGAGGGGGGCGGCGCCCCGCAGGAAGCGGGATGATGTGCCTTTGCGGCGATTTGCAAAAGGTACTTGATTTTTCAGGATGAATATTGTATAATGCTTTTAATGACAAACCTTAACAGACAAGGAGCGTTCATATGAAAAAGATAAGATGTGCAGCAGCGGCTCTTGCCGCAGTAATGATGATGTCAGGTGCGGCATATGCCGTTGAGCTTCCCTTTGTGCCAATAAGTGACATAACAGGTGGCGGCGGATCCTCCTCCGGCGGCGACAATACCGGCGGCAGTACATCAGGAGATACACAGGATGACGATGAAGAAGAAGATACCCCTGTGGTAAAGCCTGTGCCGGATCCTGTTGTCCCCGATATCCCGAGCAGTGCGCCTGTTTCTTCCTCCTCATCCGCAGGCACTGAGGGAACGCTTATCTCACCTGTTGTAACAGCCTCGGATACTGACAGTGCGTTTTCCGCCACCGCACGCTCGGAGGGTTCTACTCTGATCCTTGAATGGAACGGCAAAAAGGGCACAGAATATTCCGTATACCTGCTCAGGGACGGAAAGTATAAAAAGGTGGCAGTGACCACGGACACCACCTGCACCTTTGAGGATGCAAAGAACAACACGGTATATAAATTCCTTGTTAAAAGCGGCAGCTCCTCTGCAAAGGTGACCGCCAAGGCATACTACAAGCCCGCTGTTACAGTGACCGAAAAGGACGGCAAGGTCACCCTCAGATGGAAGGCTGTCCCCGATGCCACGAAGTATGCCGTATACCGCAACAATGGCGGCAAGCTGAAAAAGGTGGGCACCACCACAAAGACCTCCATCCGCCTGTCCAAAAAGGACGGGGATACGGGATATGCGGTGAAGGCCTATGTAAACGGCAAGTGGACAACACTTAAAAAGTCGGATATAGTCTCTGCACAGTAAGTACGGCAAAAGCACCACGGACATTCCCTGGTGCTTTTTGCCCCATGCTTTGTATAAAAATATGCAATTTACTGTTGATTTTTTCAAAAACATCTGCTATAATGAATGAGTATTGTTGTGACCTACTAATTACATGAGGTGATTATTATGAACGAAAAGGAGCTTTATTCTCTCTGGTGTGAAAAGGCTGTTGACGACCCTGATCTGCAGGCCGAGCTCAAGGCCATTGCGGGCGACGACGCAGCGATCGAGGATCGCTTCTACCGTGACCTGGAGTTCGGCACAGGGGGCTTGAGAGGCGTTATCGGCGCTGGCAGCTACCGCATGAACATCTACACTGTAAGGCGTGCCACACAGGGTCTTGCTGACTATGTGAATGCCGCATTTACAGATCCTTCCGTTGCCATTTCCTATGACAGCCGCATAAAGTCCGATGTCTTCGCCAAGGAGGCAGCATCTGTACTGGCTGCAAACGGCATCAAGGTATATATCTACACCGAGCTTATGCCTACACCCATGCTTTCATGGGCTGTAAGGGCTCACAAGTGCAGTGCGGGCATAATGATCACCGCATCCCACAACCCCGCCAAGTACAACGGCTACAAGGTATACGGCCCCGATGGGTGCCAGCTTACCCTTGTGGCTGCCGAGGCAGTGCTGAAAAACATCGAGAAGGTGGATATGTTTGCAGGAGCAAAGACCACCGACTATGATAAGGCTGTCAAGGACGGGGATATAAACTACATCAAGCAGGAAGTCATAGATGAATACATGGACAAGGTCTATGAGCAGGGCATCCATGTGGATCTGGTGAAGTCAAGCGGCCTGAAGGTGGTATACACCCCCCTCAATGGCACCGGCAACAAGCCTGTAAGGGCGATACTTGACAAGATAGGCGTAAAGGATGTTACCGTAGTCCCCGAGCAGGAATATCCCAACGGCAATTTTGACACCTGCCCCTTCCCCAATCCCGAGATAAAGGAGGCCCTTGCCTACGGCTTAAAGCTGTGTGAAAAGGTAAAGCCCGACCTTCTCCTTGCCACCGACCCTGACTGCGACAGAGTGGGCATTGCAGTGCCCTCCGACAGCGGATATGTCCTCTTCTCAGGCAATGAGGTAGGCGCAATGCTGCTCCAGTACATCTGCGAGGAGCGCACAAAGCTGGGCACCATGCCCGAAAACCCCGTGGCTGTCAAGACTATCGTCACCACTGACATTGCCCAGAAGATCTGCGATGAGTACGGTGTAAAGCTCATCAACGTGCTCACTGGCTTCAAGTTCATAGGGGAGCAGATAGGCTTCTTAGAGGACAAGGGCGAAGAGAACCGCTACATATTCGGCTTTGAGGAGTCCTACGGCTATCTTGCAGGCTCCTATGTCCGTGACAAGGATGCAGTAGTTGCCTCCATGCTCATATGCGAAATGGCTGCCTTCTACCGCACAAAGGGCATCACCCTTATTCAGGCAAGGGAGAATATGTACAAAAAGTATGGCGTATATGTTCACAGCCAGTCCTCCTTCACCTGCGAGGGTTCCTCCGGCATGGAGCGCATGAAGGAGATAATGAAGGATCTCAGGGAGAACACTCCCAAGGAGATAGGCGGCCTTGCCGTTACCCGCTTTGACGACTACATGGCAAGCACCTCTGTTGACACTGCCACAGGCGCCAAGACTATGCTCACACTGCCCAAGTCCGATGTGCTCACCTTCGTGCTGACAGACGGCGCAAGCGTTATCATCCGTCCCTCCGGCACCGAGCCCAAGATAAAGGCATACTACACCACCAAGTGCGAGACTGCCGAGGAGGCATCCGCACTCCGTGATACCATCGCAGCCGACTTCGCAAAGAAGCTGGGATTCTAAGAGAACACAAGAGGTCAGATGCCGCCTTCGGCTTTCCTGACCTCTTGTTTTTTGTTATGGTCTTGTTATACTGGGGGTGATATAATATACACATCAATCTATGAAAGGTCTTGATCCCTATGAAGAAAAGAATGATCCCCGCTTTGCTGCTGGCATCCTCACTGATGTTCGGTGCTGTCCTGCTGCCCTCGGACGTGGCTCCCTCCGCTGTGGTGGAGGCTGCCGAGGACAGGCTCCCTGCTCCGGTCGGCATAAAGGCAAAGTCCGCCCCCACTTCCGTGACGCTGATGTGGGATAAGGTAGACGGCGCCGACTATTACAGAGTATATCAGTATGACATAAAGACCAGAAAGTATACGATGTACAAGGCAGTAAAGAGGACAGAATGCACCGTCACAGGCCTTGAAAGCGGCAAGACCTGCTATTTCAGCATTGCTGCTGTGAAGATCGACGGAGACAGGGCGATAGCCGGTGAAAAGTCAAAGGTGGGCAGGACATCCACAAAAAAGGTGCCTGCTATCCCCGAATACTCCGACTACGGCTTCTATGATTCCAATGCCCTCACAGATGACAACATCGAGTTCTTTGTTGTCAGCAAGGAGCTTGAGTCCGCCGATGACTGCAAGGCTCTCACGGACAAGTATCTCGATGCCCTCAGGGATAAGGGCTTTACGCTGAAATCCATCAGCACCGTAGGCTCTACCGTGGTGGATAACGGTCTTTACGTATACACCGCCTATGAGGTGAAGTACAAGGGCGATACTGTGGGCATGATCTCCGACGGCTATGTGGAAATGACCGAGGGCGGCTATGCGGCAGTCCTTACCTATTTCCATGCCGATGACTGGGATTGATCCTGCCTAAGCACACATAACAAAAGCAGCTGTATTCTCACACATCGGGAATACGGCTGTTATTTCTATTATGCAGAGAGTCTGTATTTCTCGTGATAGGAATTATAGGCAGCCATAAACTGCTCGGAGCGCTGAGCCTTCAGCTCATTGATATACACATGGTAGTTCATGCTGGATCTTGCAATCTGGATGATGGATATGGCTATGTTGGAGCAGTGATCTGATACTCTCTCGCAGTTTATCAGCAGATCGGACAGGTAAACGCCAAGCTCAGGACTGCATTCACCTCTGCGCAGGCGCTCGATGTGCTTGTCCCTGATAGTGACAGTGAGATCGTCGATGACCTCCTCCAGAGCCTCCTCATTCGGCGGTACGGTTCCGGACTTTTCTGCTTTGGGAGCAGATACAGACTGTTCGGGTTCAGAAATCTGCTCATTATCTGAAATATTTTCTACAAAAGGCTTGACAATGTTCCTTGATTGATGTATAAATATCAGAACCAAGGTTCGTAAAGTCAAGACTGTTAACGCCCTTACCCAATTGGAGGGTAAGCACACGGAACAGTTCTTGGCTTTTTTCTTTGCTCACATACAGCACCTTGTCCTGTTCAATTTTAAAGTGAATAGTTGCTTATATCCGCTTGCAGTATGATCTGCACAGAAATATGGATTCCCCCGAAATATCGTTCCAAACCGCTTGACATTTCTGCCCGCTTATGGTAAAATTAATATGAATAGTTGCGTTTTTGTTCACCAAAAGTTTACAACTAATTCTGCAAAAGGGGTTGACAGGGCTATGTTCAGGTGCTACACTTCAAGCAAGCAAGCAAGCAAGCAAGCAAGCAAGCAAGCAAGCAAGCAAGCAAGCAAGCGGCATAACTGCGCCCTTTTCACAATTTCATACGATAATAGAAGCGTACTCTATGGGATA
>DGXE01000012.1 GCA_002395525.1 Ruminococcus sp. UBA4240 | reverse complement strand
CTCACTAAGATTAATCGCTGCGCAGGGAATAGGTTTATTATCTCCGAAGTCCACGAATTCTTTAGTTTCCGGATTGTAGTACCAATTGGTCGGATTTTGCCAACTACCTTTATGAGCCGCCAGATGTTCATCCCTTGTAAGAAACTGTATGTTATCCGGGTCGCCCTGATATTCAGGATATTCAGCAGCACTCTTCATGTGCTGACCTTCAAAGGAGCGTCCATTGTCGTCCTTGGCTTTTCCTATATTGGGATCAAGGATGTCCTTTTGCTGATCCGGCGACCAGTCCCGCGTCCCTTTGCCCTCAGCGACTAATTTTTGCTCTCTTTCCCAAGCCAGTCTTATCGCCTTGTTTCTTTCCTTTATACTCGTTTTTGACATAGGCTCACTCTCCTATACCAAGCAAGTCATAAAGGTCATTCAAGAAAGCATAAAAATCATCATAGATCAGCTCGTCATCGATACTTCCCGTTTCATGATCATATATTGAAATTTTCTCGCCTGACTTCTCACATAATACTGGATCGCCTGAAGCTAAAGCACCAATAACAATATATTGTTCATCAGGCCTATCGTTTTCATCTACATCGATTATTGGTTTATGCGCGACACCATAAAACTGCACTCCAGCGGGAAGAAATAACTCGCCACCGTCGGAATACTGCAACCATTCTTTATACTTTTCGGGGAGTTCAATTTCATGGTCTTTCTCGAACTGAGTAATCTGTTCTTCAGTTGCTCCTTCAAGAATAATCGTTTTTCCTTGTTCTTTTAGCTTTTCAATGATAGCTTTTAATTCTTCTGAAATCATGTAATCATCTCCTTGGCAAGATCAGATTGCCTGTTGAATATATGGCACAATCACATCGTAGAACTTCTTCGTCCAATCAGCGTGGAAGTTAGCCATCTGGAGCCAATCGGTCTCGTTTTCGATGCTGACGTTATTAAGCTGAATGAAGACCTTTGACGATTTGATGCCGTTGCCACGGTTCCACTGGAGCGTCGTGCCCAGCGCTGATTCAATTTCTACTTTATGTGTGTATAGGATATCGAAGGCAGCCTTGTTTTCTTGCTTATTTCCTCTGCCAAATACGACCTCTGCCCGCACTGCATCAAAAAAGTGCCTGAAATCAAGGGCTTTTGAGCTTATTCCACTCCTACCTTTGACATCAATACTACCGTCTCCACATGGCCTGTGCCGGGGTAGAGATCCACTGCCTGCACGGCTTTCAGTGCGTAGCCGTGTCCGGAAAGGTATGCACAGTCACGGGCAGCCGTGGCAGGGTCGCAGGAGACCATGACCACCCTTTTGGGGGACATGGATATGATAGCTTCAAGGGTGGCAGTGTCACAGCCCTTTCTCGGAGGGTCGGTGATGATGATGTCGGGGCGCAGACCCTGCTCCGAAAAGCGCTTTGCCGCCCCTCCCGCATCGTCACAGATGAAGTCCGCATTGGTGATGCCGTTGGCATCGGCATTCTTCCTTGCGTTCTCCACTGCCTGGGGGACTATCTCCACCCCGGTGAGGTGTTTTACGTCCTTTGCCATGGAAAGGCCTATGGTGCCCGCCCCGCAGTAGAGATCAAGCAGCTCCTCATCCCCGGCAGGGGCGGCAAAAGCCTTTGCGGCAGCGTAAAGCCGCTCTGCCTGCAAAGTGTTCACCTGGTAGAAGGACAGGGGAGAAAGGGTTATCTCACTGCCGCACATGATGTCGGTGATGGTGCCGCCCTTGCTTACGGTGATGCATTTTTCCCCGAGTATCACATTATCACGGCGGGGATTGATATTTAGCACTACGGAGCCTATGTCCCCGAATTCCTCTCCCACGATGCCGAGGATCTCCCGCAGTCCTCTGTGGTCGTATGCGGCAACGGCTGTAAGCTGTATCTGTCCGCTGTGCTCGCCCCTTCTCAGATAGATGTGACGTACACAGCCCTTCCCCGTGGTTTCATCGTATACGGGGATATGCCGCTCATTTATCAGCTGTATCATCCTGCCGGCAATGGAGGAGAATATCTCAGGCTGGAGCAGACAGTCCCCGCATTCTATGACACGGTGGGAGCGCTTTGCGTAGAAGCCGCAGAATGCCCGCCCGCTCTCATCTGCGGCTATGGGGTACTGCGCCTTGTTGCGGTAACGGTCGGTGCGGGTGTCCCCCATAATGGGGAGATACTCGAAGGTGCCCCGCTCAAAGCCCCCTATGCGCAAAAAGTCGTCAAGGACAGCCTTTTCCTTTATCCTGCACTCCGCCTCATAGGATATGTGCCTGAATGAACAGCCGCCGCAGCGGCCGAACACGGCACACCCTCTGTCCTGCCTGTGGGGGGAGGGCTTTCGTATGCTGCGGCATATGCCGAAGGCATAGCTTTTGTTCACCTTTGTAATGTGGCAGTCTATCTCGTCTCCCGGTGCAGTGGCAGGGACGAACACTGCCATTCCCTCATGCCGCCCCACGCCGTTCCCGTCAAGGGTGACATCGGTGATATTCAAAATAATATCGTCATTCTTTTTCATAGTGTACCCTTGTGCTTTTCGGCTGCTTCCTCAAGGCTCATATATCCGTAAAGCCTTGCCGAGCGCAGCATTATACCCTTTACCAGTGAGCCGCCTTCCCTGTATATGCCCACTATCATCGCTCCGTAGAGGGCTACGGAATCCGTTGACCAGGTGGAAAGCTCCCCTCTGAGATAGGTTTCATAGGAGGTGTTCACCGGGCTGTCATCGGCGGTGTGTATCACCCTTGCCCTGTCCGCAAGGGAGGGGTATTCCTTGGCAAATTCCTCCATCCAGCCTACCTGTATGGGGACTATGGCTTCGATCAGAGCCGCCTTTTCCTCATCCACACCGGGCAGCGATGATGCAATGGCTGCATATTCCTCCGGGGCGGTGGTGCGCATCATATATGCGTATTTTTCGGTTATCATGTTGCGCCCTTCGTTTGCGGCACGGGCAAAATCAGCCCAAATGCTTTCAAGAAGTGCTTTGTCAAAGCACATATACTGGCTGCGGCGCATTTTGGAGAAGGTGTCCCAGTCGTCCTGACAGAAGGCTCGCCCCCCGGTGTTCTGTGTCCTGTCAAACATATCCCACTCAATGGCGATTATTTTGTCGCAGATATTCACACGCTGTGCGCTTTCGGTAAGGTCCTCCGCCATTACCGCCAATGGTGCCGCTGTGTCTGCTGCCCCGCTGTGCAGGCACATATCCTTTACCACAGTGATGATCTCATCTATATTGCCGCCATCGCTTTTCACACATTCCTCCACAAGAGGGGCAAAGGCGGGAAAATGCCGCATAGTGCTTCTGTACAGCCATTTGCTGTATGGGGCGTAAATGTCGGCGCACAGATGTGCCGCCCTCATTGCGGCTGACACAAATTCCGTCAGGGAGATGTGGGCGGAGACTTCGTCCCCACGCTCCTTCATTCGTGGGAAGTTGTACTCCCCGTGCTTGGACATCATCTCAAGCTGTGCGGCAAGCTTTGCATACCTGTCCGCAAGGGGGCGTGCCTTCAGTTTGCGGCGCATGGACATGAACGCCTCAGATGCGCCCCCGAACACCTCTCCGTTGGTGGCACAGGCAAGCTGTTCATCGGGGATGAGCTGGAAATCCTCGGCAGTTTCCGGGAGTGTGCCCAGTATGCGGCGGATAAACTCCGACAGGTACATGACACCTCTGCGCCCCCCTGTGTTTTTGCCGTGGGAGTAGGTATATCCGCAGTAGGTCGGGGGCAGCAGGGAATATGCCCTTTCAAGGGCTGCCTTGTCGTCGGGAGATACATCGTCATCAAGGATGATACAGAATGAGGGGCCGAAGTCATGATCCCGTGACAGGGCATCGTCAAAGCGGAAGCACTCGGAGCCTTCCCCGAAGAGCCCTGTGGTCATCTTCCCCTTTAAATGGGGGAAATTCCTGTCAAGCACAGGCCTGCCGAATTCGTGGAAGTATTTCTTGGAAAGCCCCATGCCGGTAAGGACAGGTCTGCCCTTTTCCCCGTAGCAGAGGGCGAGCTTCCGGGCAACGGTATCATAGAAGCCGTTATGCCCCATGTGGATGAGTATTTCAGAAAGGGCGGCCTCATAGAAGTCAGCCGCAGTATCCCCTTCGCCCTCCCGGTACAGTATATCCCCGTATGCTGCCAGCAATGCGCTGTAATGGAAATCCGAGGGGGAGAGCCCCTCGAAATAGGGGAGCGCCTTGTCGGCATATTCCCGTGCCTTTGCGGTGTCGGACAGAGCGGCAAGGCAGGCGGCAATGTTGGTGTATGTGATGGCAAGCCGCCTTTCGTAGTCATCATCCCTGGGGTCAAGACAGCCCACAGCCGCAAGGAAGGTGTCCGCCGCCTTTTTCATATCCCCCTCGTCCTCATACAGCAGGGCAAGGTTATTGTAGTAGGCGGGATAGTATTTCCCGGAATAGGGGTGTATGGCGGGATATACTCTGTCATATATCCTGTGGGAATCCTCAAACCGCCCGGCGGCACGGTAGGCATTGGCCAGATTCAGCATGGCAGCCACATAGCCCTCCGAGCTGCTGTCCCCCATTTCCTCAAGTATTTCCTGTGACCTTTCGGCACACAGGACGGCATTGGCATGATCCCCCGTGTCACGGTAGAAGCCCGCCAGCTCATTCAAAAAAGAAAGCTGTGCCGACCTGTCATTTTCGGCCTGCGCAGCTTCGAGTGAGGAGCACAGCAGCTCCCTTGCCTTTTCAAGCTCATATTCCCGCAGATAGGCATCTGTACGGGAGAGAATGTTCTTTATATCCATAGTTATCCTTGTTCACAGCGATAGGGCGGTCACTTCTTGAAATGTGTCACATCGGCGGATTCCACTGTTTCAAAGGTGTACCCCTCGGAGACCAGATAGTCTATCACCGCCTGGAGATACTGGGGGGTGTATTCGGATGCATCGTGCATGAGGACTATGCTGTGTTTGGCATAGTTTGAATCCTTGAGGAACTGTATGCAGTAGTCCACTCCCGCACCGCTGGTGGCATCCCCTGTGGCGCTGTCCCAGTCAAAGTAGGTAAAGCCTCTGCGGTCGATCTCATCTATTATCTCATCTGCGGTGGAGCGGTTGTGGTTGTTGTGGCTCCCTCCGGGGAAGCGAAAGCACCACGCCCTTACCCCGCAGGCTCTGTAAAGCTCATAGTAGACCTTTGCAAAGTCGTTGAGAAAGGCTTCCGTGGAGGCATATATCTCCTCATAGTCGTGGGTGTAGCTGTGCAGACCAAGGACATGACCGCTCTCCGCTTCCCGCTTTAAAGTCTCCTCCCTGCCGGCAATGCCCTTCCCGGTGATGAAGAATGTGGCTTTGATGCCGTTGGCATCAAGTATGTCCAGTATCTCATCCGTGTATTTGGAGGGGCCGTCGTCAAAGGTGAGATATGCCACCTTCCCCTCTGTTACCGCATAGTCGGGGCGTTCGGCAGTCATATCCATGTACATATACTTGAATTTGTCCGTACCGCTCAGGACGTCGGAATACCTGCTGTCTGCAACAAGGGAGGCTATAAGCTCCCCGGCGGCGGAGTTCAGTGTGATGCCGTCGCCGCTGTCGTATTCCGGGGAAAGGCAGCCGCTGCTGTCATCCAGCATAAAGGTTATGTCAAGGTAGTGGAGCTTTAGCAGAGCGCTGTCCGACACGGCGCTTTCAAGTGCTTTGTTGTAGGGTGCCACATCCCCCATCCCGTATGCACGGGGAGGAAGGCTGACGGCAGTTACTACACACTCAGGGTAATGTGTGGTAAGGCTCTGGGCAAAGGCTACTATGTTCTGTGCGTATTCATCGGGGGAGGTGCCGTTTTCCATATCTCTGTCCCCGATGCACAGATAGATATAGCTTGCGCTGTTCTCACGGGCAAGTGCCCCTATGCCGTCTATATGTGCGGCAAGCTCGGCAGAGGCACAGTCATTCGTCCAGCAGCGCTCCCCGGGGACGATGCCGCTGTCCGCCATGGTGCTGCAGACCCCGCCCCCTGCGAACACAACGTGATCCATATAGCTGTATTCAAGGCGGGCGGTGACGGCTGCCTCTGCTGTTTCCAGAGAAGTTTCATTCTCGCTGAACACGGCGATATACCCTTCCTCTTCCTTGGGGGCACAGGAGGACAGCAAAGCTATTACAAGGGGCAGAACAAATGCCCCCTTAAAATTTATCTTCATTTCAACCTCGAAAGTAATGTATAATGAATGGCTTGACTTTGCGTTTGGCTGTGCAAGCGAAGCGGGAACAGGGGTAAGCCTATTCTGCATTCTTGATCCTGCTTATGCATTCTTAAATCTGTATGCAAGACTGCGCCCCTTCTTACCGGTGCGTTCGATTATGCCTGCTCTGTGAAGCAGTGAGAGGGCTGTGGAGGCGTGCTTGCGGGAGATGTGGGCATCACGGGCAAGATCCGTGGTGGTGTAGTCTGTGGCGTAAAGGCAGGGAATGAGCTTTATCCAGTCTGCCTCGGATGCGATCTCTATCTCGTTTATCAGCTTTGTGGGCATCCTGTCACAGACGCTCAGCCGCCCGTGACGGCGCTCAGGACGGTTCAGCAGAGCGGCGGGGGCTCTGTACTCGTCACATTCCATGAGCACTATGAGGATGGAAAGGTTCTTGTCCGTCAGAAACCGTGCGATGGGGAACATCTCACGGAAAATATCATAGGCGCTCCCCTTGAGGGGGGATATGCGGGAGGAGACCGTCTGTCCCTCGCTGTCAAGGGAGATTATCCGCTTTTTGCAGTAGACGGGGTATACCACACGGACAGGAGCCAGGGGCAGGAATGCCTCCAGCTTGTCCTTCAGGGCGGTGAAATGCCCTGTCTGTATCTCCGTTATGCCCTTATCATCCACTATATCTGCCACATAGGCGCCTATCTGCCGCTCCTGATCATCCTGATCTGTGCGGAAATAGTTCTTCAGCACGGCGTGTACGGAGCCTTCCCCCCGTGTGCCTATGCCCTTTATCAGCCTGCCGCCCTCTGCTACCAGCTTACAGGCAGCTTCAAATTTTTCGTTGTCCATTATGCGGCACTCTCTGTTTCGCTTTCCTCAGTGGTCGGTTCCGACGGCGCATCCTCTGAGGGCCCTGTTTCATCATCGGCGGGGGCGGTCTCACTTGCCGTCTCCTCCGCAGGTGTGTCCCCGGCACGGAATATGACAGGGGTATTGTCCCTTGCATCCATTATGGCCTTGATTATGGAGGGGTAGCGCCATTCAAGGGTGCTGCGGTCAAGAAGGCCGAATGCCTCTCCCTGTACAAAGGAGTTGTTGTCCCACCAGATGACGGGGATGCCGTATTCTGCGGCACGGGTGGTGTAGTACCCTGCACAGGCGGCACGGTCATCGGTGTTGAAGCGGTTGCGGCAGCCGAATTCACCGATTATGACTGCAATGCCCTTTTCAAGGAAGTATTCCTTTATCTTTGCCATCAAGGTGTCAATGTCGTTGGTGTCGGCGGAATTGTCGGCGCTCCATGTGTCGGTTGCGGAGTCAGGCTCTGCAAGGGCAAAGGCATAGGGGAGATATGCGTGCAGTGATACGATGACCTGGGGGTCGTCAGGCACTGTAAAATCAGCAAGCACATTGTCGGAGGAGGATGCGGCATAGGTGGGCACCATAAGCATCCTGTGGGCGTTGTTGCCCCCTGTGGCACGGACTGTGTCCACAAATTTCTGATTCCAGATGTTGATGATGTTCCTTGCCTCCTCATTGCCCCCGTTCCATTCCATGGGGGTGCCCTTGAGGCGGGGCTCGTTCATGCCCTCGAATATAAGGTGCTCGTTATAGTCCTTGAAATACTCGGCTATCTGTGTCCACAGGGCGGTGAGTATTTCGGAGCTTTTTTCAAGGTTGTCATCAGTGGGCATATTCCAGTCCTCGTGGTGGCAGTTGATTATCACGTTCATATCGTTGTCAAGGGCGTAGTCGGCTATCTCCCTGACTCTTGCCAGCCAGTCCTCACGTATCTTGTAGTCGGGGGCATCCCCGAACTTACCGCTCCATGTGACGGGCAGACGGAGAGTGTCAAAGCCCTGTGCGGCTACGCTGTCGATATGCGCCTTCATGGTGACGGGCTGCCCCCAGGCGGTCTCCCAGTCGGTGACAGTTTCATCCCCTGTGGGGTCATCCTTTGTGGCATCAAGGGTGTTGCCCAGATTCCAGCCCACATGGAGTTCCTTTACAAACTCGGTGGCAGGAATATCCCTCATGGGTGTGGCGGCAAAGGCGGGGACGGTAAACACTGCCGTCTCCTCTGCTGCAGCTGCGGTGCTGTCCGCTGCGGTGACAGCCGAAGTATCCTCTGCGGGGGTGTCCTGTGTTTGTGTGGATGTGCAGGCGGGGAGGCTCAGAGCCATGACCGCCGCTGAAAGTGCAGCAAGTATTCTCTTATTCATATTATCTCCTGTAAGGGTCAAGTATTTCCCTTGCTTTTTTGTATTTTTCCAGCCGGTTAAGGTCTGCTTCGGTGATGCTGTCAAGGCGGGATGTATCGCTGTTGTGGGCAAGATCCGCAAGCTTTATCCGCACCGCATCCGGATCCTTTGCAAGGCGGCGGATATAGTCAAAGTAGTCCTCATTTTCCCTGCGGGTGAGCAGATCCACAAGCTCTGCCACCCTCGGGGGAAAGCCCTCTGCTATAAGGTCATCAAGGGTGGTATCCGTATCTTCCACCACATCGTGGAGGAGTGCGGCGGCGCAGGATATCTCATCCTTTGCGTGCTGTGCCACCTGATAGGGGTGAAAGATGTAGGGCACACCGCTCCGGTCATACTGCCCGTCATGAGCCTTGCAGGCAAAGTTCAGTGCCTTTTTGGTAAGTGTGGTGTATATCATGGGGCTCCTTGTCTGCGGGCAGGTTCACTCTGTAACGTGCTCCATGCCGATCTCTATTATGCTGCGCACATGGTCGTCGGAAAGGGCGTAGTAAACGTTCTTGCCCTCCTTGCGGAAGCGCACCAGCTTGTTGTTTTTCAGCACCCTTAGCTGATGGCTCACAGCCGTCTGGCTGAGCCCCAGCATCTGCGCCATATCGTTGACGCACATCTCCGCCTCTAAAAGGGCACAGAGTATGCGGACACGGGTGGAATCCCCGAAGACCTTGTACAGCTCCGCCAGGTCGTAGAGAATATCCTCTGAGGGCATATTCTCCATCACCCTGTCTGCGATATCCTTGTTTACCCATATATATTCGCCCATAATCCCTCACATTCCTCTGCCGCTCCGGCGGCTGATGTCATTAGCTTATACACAGTAAATTATACAGCAATTTATTTATTAAAGGTGTATAAAATTGTGAATAATTTCAAAACTATGTTGCTTTTCGCAGAACTTTCACTGTTTTTTGTATTGACAAGGGGAAGGAAATGTGCTATAATCACGCAAAAGGGAGATAATAGTAAAAGGAGGTCAGCGACATGACAGACAAGAAAATGGTTCCTTTAGAGGAAGATGAGCTCAGCGCAGTATCAGGCGGTATGCTCAACAGAGCTAAGAGTGAAAAGAAATATGTCACGGCGAAGTGCAGCGCCTGCGGCACCACAGGTGAGATGGAGATGACAGGTGCCAGCAGTGCCATATGCTCCAACTGCGGTGCTACCATCAATCTCAGAGGTCAGTAAGAAGAACAGCACATAAGGGGGACGGTTGTTCCGTCCCCCTCTTTCTGCCTAAAAAACATAAAATAGGTGGTATCTGTCAAGCCTTTGGTGCGTAAAACAGATTGTTCCGTATTTCCTTTGCGGCAAATGCTCCCTGCAGTGCCTGTCCGTTTTCCTTCGGGTGCAGGCCGTCACGGAGATAGCGCCCCTCGCCGCCTTCTGTCTCGAATTTTTCGCAGATGCCGCAGCCTGTGTAGCAGTCTACTATCTGTGCGGACATTGCCTGTGCCACAGCCTTTATCACCTTGATGCATTCAAGGTTCTTGCGGTTGTGCTGCGGGTCGGCTGCCTGTATGGGTGTCAGGACGAATACCCTGCAATCGGGGAATTCCTCCATGATGCGCTGTATGCACCAGCGCACAGCCCCTGCCTCGGTGAAAAGATCCACGTCGTCAAGGGTCTTGCCGGAAAGTGCCTCCTCCGGAGAGCCAAGACATTCAAGCGAATCATTGGTGCCCATTGCAAAGGCGAATACATCGGGCACAGGCGCTTTGCCGCTCTTTACATCCTCCAGATACTGCTGAATGTGAACCACAGCGCAGTTATTGGCACGCATCTGCATTTCCAGCGGGTCATCCGTAGGCTCCCAGCCCCCGCTTATGCCTGCAAAATCGGGATCGGTGTAGTTCTGTGTGGTGACCTCCCAGCCCTCACCGGTAATATGGCGCTTATACCATACAGAGCTGCCCACAGCCACATTGTAGTGACTTGCAAAACCAAGCTCCTTGTATACGTGATATGACCACTGCTGCCAGGCGGTGATGCTGTCACCGTCAACTCCGAAATTAAGCTTTGTAAGATCCATAGTCGGCTCCTTTCATAATAGGGTTTCGTTTGAAGATCATGTATCTGTCGGCACGGTATCAAGGGTTATTCGCCCCAGCTTGCCGCTGCGGAATTCGTCAAGGACACACGCCGCCGCACGCTCCGTGTCGGTCTCGCCGCCACGGATGAGCATCCTGCGGCGCTCCCCCACACGGCACAGCAGCTCATAGCCGGAAAGGCATCCCGGCTCTCCGTCCGCCATGCGCTCGTCCTCCTCGGGGGTGGAAAGGTCTATGCCGTAGGCATTTGTCAGCCCCAGGGGGTAGGTGTCCCTCAGCAGCATGAGCAGGCGGCAGGCAAGAAGCTCCGTATCCACCACGTCATCCTTGACAGCCCCTGTAAAGGCGAGCTTTTCCCCCACAGCCATGTCATCGAACTTTGGCCACAGGACACCGGGCATATCCAGCAGCTCTATGCCGTCGGAGATCATCACCCACTGCTTGTCACGGGTGACACCCGGCCTGTCCTCCACCTTTGCCTTTTTCCGTTTGGCAAGGCGGTTGATAAAGGAGCTTTTCCCCACATTGGGGATGCCCACCACCATAAGGTGCAGCACTCTCCCCCCCATGCCTCTTGCTTCATTCCTCTCTATAAGAGGGGACAGCACCCTTCGCACAGTGTCATCAAATCTGTCAAGGCCCTTGCCGGAGCGGCAGTCCACTGCAAGCGCCCCGCCGTCCTTTGAAAAGTATGAGAGCCACCTGTCATTTGCGGCAGGGTCGGCAGTGTCGCACTTGTTCATCACTATGATCTCGGGCTTGCCCTGTATAAGCTCCCTTATGTCGGGATTGCGGCTTGAAAGGGGCACACGGGCATCAATGATCTCCACTACTGCATCCACCAGCGGCAGATTTTTCTGTATCATCCGCTTGGTCTTGGTCATGTGCCCGGGGAACCATTGTATTGAAGGTATCTCGTTCATGGTACTCCTTTTGTCGGTTTTAAAAAAGCGGAAAAGCCGCCGGGACTTTTCCGCATTTTGTTTTAGCTTATTCTACCTTGCCTATGCTCGTTGCGGGCCACAGCCTGAATACCACCTTGCCGGCGATCTCCTCGTCGGTAACGCAGCCTATCCTGCGGCTGTCAAGGGAATTCATCCTGTTGTCGCCCATAACAAAGTAGCATCCGTCGGGAACTGTCAGCGGGTAGGAGGGGAATCTCTCCCCTGTCTCTTCATCTACCTGGCTCTCGTCTATAAGGGTGAGATCCTTGATGTAAGGCTCGTCTATGACCTCTCCGTTTACGGTCACAGCACCTGTGGCAAAGTCAATGTCAATGGTGTCGCCGCCTGTTGCAACAACACGCTTTACAATGGGCTTGCCCAGGGCGTAGCTGTCAACGATGACGATGTCGCCCCTTTCCGGAGTGTAGAACAGATGGTGGACTATGAGCTTGTCC
Source organism: Ruminococcus sp. UBA4240 (assembly GCA_002395525.1). Taxonomy (GTDB): domain Bacteria; phylum Bacillota; class Clostridia; order Oscillospirales; family Ruminococcaceae; genus Huintestinicola. The sequence continues at coordinate 14,402 of DGXE01000012.1, read as the reverse complement.
CCGTCCTGAAGGGTGTTTATCATGGACTCTCCGTCAACCGTTACCTGCCTTAGCAGGAAGGTGAACACGATGATGACCGCAAAAAGGCAGAAGACAAGGCTCTCCGCTCCGTCGATAAGCTCCGCATAGGGAATGCCCGATCTCTTGTTTTCGTCCACATCAAGCGCTTCGTAGTCGATCTGATATTTTGCCATATAAACAAACCCCCTTGTGTGTTAGGTTTTGTAGGTGCGGATGGGGATGCACCCCATCCGTTACCCGTACCCAAATGGGCTTACAGCTGTTCCTTGAGCTTGGCAGCCTTGCCGACTCTGTCACGCAGGTAGTAGAGCTTGTTCCTTCTAACCTTACCGTGTCTGATGACGGTCACGCTGTCAACCACGGGAGAATGAACGGGGAATACCCTTTCAATACCGGTGCCGTGTGCTACACGTCTTACGGTGAATGTCTCCTGGATGTCGCCGTGTCTTCTGGCGATGACTGTGCCCTCAAAGGCCTGCAGTCTGTACTTGTCGCCTTCCTTGATCCTTACCTGCACCCTTACGGTATCACCGACATCGAACTTGGGTGCCTCAGCCTTCAGGCTGGGATCGCTTATCATCTTGAGTGCTGTTCTTGAATCCATATATTCCTCCATATTAAGGCATTCTTGCCGATCGCGCAGATGAAGAACGCAGATACTTTAGCAGAGGACTGCCTGCATAGCCGGAGCCGAAAGACTGCCGGCAGCTTCGTCCGGGGACACCTGTCCCGCAAGTCAACGATTAGAATATATTTTAGCACATATCAAAATGATTTTCAAGTGTTTTTTTGAGATTTTACAAATTATGTGAATAATGCGCCACAATGTGCAAAAGAACCCGTTCCCTTTGTGGAAAATGCACTACACCCTGTGGCGTGGGGATCATATAGTGTAGCCTGCGCCCCGCACTGTGCGGATGCCGGTTTCCGAGTGGATAAAGCCCAGCTTTTTCCGCAGGAAGGAGATGTAGACCTCCACATTGTTGTCCTCCGCCTCGGAATCATAGCCCCATACCTTTGTGATAAGGCTCTCCTTGCTGACCACCATGCCCGCATTCTTCATCAGCAGCTCCATGATAGCCATTTCCTTTACCCCCAGCTTTATGGACTCGCTGCCGCAGCTGAGCTCATAGGAGGCGGTATCAAGGCGCAGATCCCCGCAGGTGAGCTCATCGGAGGCAACTATGCCGGATGTGGAGCGGCGGGACTGGGCACGCACCCTTGCCAGCAGCTCCGGGGTCTCGAAGGGCTTTGTGATATAGTCATCGGCTCCGCAGTCAAGCCCCTTTACCTTGTCGGTAAGGGCATCACGGGCGGTGAGCATGATGACAGGGGTGGATATGCCCGCCTTGCGTATCTCCTTGAGAACTGTGATGCCGTCCATTTCGGGGAGCATCACGTCAAGGAGTATGACATCGTATATCTCCGTCAGTGCGTTGTCAAGCCCGTCCACGCCGTTGTAGAAGGCATCGGCGGTTATTTTTTCCTTAGTGAATATCTGTACCAGCGCATCCGCCAGTTTCTTTTCATCCTCGACAATAAGCACTCTCAAATGAACGACACTCCTTTCAGATGTTTGGGCAGAGAATAAAAGCGCAGCGGACAAAGAGAAAATCAAGCCGCCCATTCTCCGTCAGAACGTCTCATTTCATCAGCACTGCCTTTGCGGTGTTTATCCCGTCGACCGCAGCGGACATTATGCCTCCCGCATAGCCTGCGCCCTCTCCGCATGGGTACAGACCCTGTATCTTTTCGGAAACCCTGTTTTCTGTGCGGAGTATCCGCACAGGGGAGGAGCTGCGGGTCTCCGGGGCGGTAAGGACTGCCCCCATGTCCCCGAATGCCTTCATCTTGCGGCCAAAGTCAGACAAGCCTGTTTTCAGCCCGTCTATGATATAGGGCGGGAAAATATCGTCAAACCGACATTCACATACACCCGGAGCATAGGTGGGCACAACTGTTGCGCCTTTAAGGGTGCCTTTCCCCTCAAACAAGCCGCCTACTGTGGTGGCAGGAGCGTAGTGGGCGTGTATTCCCGCCCCTGCTTTGTATGCCGCCTGCTCTATGCTCCGTGCCAGTCTTATGCCCCCGGTGGGGGTGCCGTCATAGTCCTTCGGCGTGACGGACACAAGCACGGCGGAGTTGGAATTGGCACCGTTTCGGGCAAAGTCGCTGCACCCGTTGGTGACGATGCTGCCATCCTCGCTCTGGGATGCCATCACCACTCCTCCGGGGCACATACAGAAGGTGTATACCCCCCGCTCTGTGCGGGTGTTGCTCAGCTGATACTCCCCCGCAGGGAGAAGGGGATCACCTGCGTATTCTCCGTAAAGGCTCTCGTCTATCTGCTGTCGGGTGTGCTCTATGCGAACTCCGATGGAAAAGGGCTTGGGTATTATATCCGCCCCCCGGGACAGGAGCATATCCACTGTATCGTGGGCGGAATGTCCCGTGGCAAGGATAAGGGCATCACAGGGAATGTCGTATTCTCCGTTGACCTTTACGCCCCTTATTGCGCCGTTTGCGACGGATATGTCCGTAAGGGTGCTCTCAAAGCGGATATCACCGCCCATTGCGGATATGTCCTCTCGGATGCTCTTAACCACGCCCCTGAGCCTGTCCGTGCCCACATGGGGCTTGGCACGGGTGAGTATCTCCTCCGGTGCGCCGTGGGCAGCCAGGGTCTCAAGCACAAAGCGGCACAGGGGATCCTTTATGCGGGTGGTGAGCTTGCCGTCGGAGAAGGTGCCGGCACCCCCCTCCCCGAACTGGACGTTGGAGCGGGGGTCAAGCTGCCCTGTGGCGGCAAAGCGCTCCACACAGGCGATGCGCTTTTCCATTGCCGCCCCTCTTTCAAGGACAACAGGGCGCAGCCCCGCCTTTGCAAGCACATATGCCGCAAACATCCCTGCAGGGCCGAAGCCCGCTATGACGACACGCAGGCCTTTCTTCGCAGCGGGTATTTCAAAGGGGGTCTCCTCGGCATAGACTATGTCCTTCCGGGAGGAGAGCTTCCTTTCAAGGGCGGGGTCTGTGCGTGCCCATACGGATGCCACTAAGTGTATGTCATTTCTCTTCCGGGCATCAAGGGATATCTTATGCAGGCCGCAGGAGATACCACTTCGGGAAAGTCCCGCTGTTTTCAGTGCCTTTTCGCACAGCTCGGCCTCGGTGGTGCCGGGGGGAGCCGTTATATTCTGTATTATTATCATATGCTTTCGGTGTCAGGGGTCATTGCAGATGCCGCTGCATAGGCGGTGGACCAGGCGATCTGCAGGTTGAAGCCGCCTGTGTAGGCATCCGTGTCGATTATCTCGCCTGCAAAGTACAGCCCCTTTACCAGCTTTGACTCCATGGTCTTAGGGTCTATCTCCTTTGTCAAAATCCCCCCGGAGGTGATTATAGCTTCATCTATGGGGCGGAAGGCGGCAATATCCAGTGTCACATCCTTGATGAGGGCGCCAAGGCGCAGCCTTTCCTCACGGGTGACGGAGTTGACCCGCTTGTCAGCGGGTATCCCCGACAGCCTTACTATGACAGGTATCAGCTTTGCAGGCAGCAGCTTTGAAAGGGAGTTGATGATCTCTCTGTTCTTGTACTCCTCAAAGTCCCTCTGTATGCGAAGATCCAGCTTTTTGGCATCCAGTGCGGGCTTTAAGTCGATGTGTATGCTGTGGGGCTTTGATATGTCACGGATATGCCCGGAGGCGGAGAGGACAAGGGGACCTGACAGCCCGAAATGGGTGAAGAGCATCTCCCCCAGCTCCGAGTAGAGAGCTTTGTCCCTCTGCATCAGAGTGAGTGTGACATTTTTAAGGGACAGCCCCATACATTCGGAAGGCCATTTTTCCTTTGTGACAAGGGGCACAAGAGAGGGCTTGGGGGTGACTATGCTGTGGCCGAATGCCTTTGCAAGGGCATATCCGTCGCCGGTGCTCCCTGTGGCGGGGTAGGAGCGGCCCCCCGTGGCAATAAGGAGCATTCTCCCCTGAAATGTGCCCCTGTCCGTTGCAACGGTGAACACATCCTCTTTTTTTGCGGACAGTGCCGCCGCCTGCTTTACCGTCACCTTGTTCTTTCTCACAAAGCGGTCAAGGGCAGCCACTATATCTGCCGCCTTGTCGCTTACCGGGAAGACACGGTTCCCCCGCTCGGTCTTCAGGGGCACTCCCAGCCCCTCGAAGAATGACATGGTGTCATCCTTGTCAAAGGAGGAATAGGACGAATACAGAAACCGGGGGTTTGTGGGGATATTGTCGAAGAACTCCTCACGGGTGCAGTTGTTGCACACGTTGCAGCGCCCCTTGCCCGTAATGGCGAGCTTTCTGCCGAGCCTGCCGTTTTTCTCCAGCAGCAGCACAGACAGCCCCTTTTCCCCTGCTGTACCCGCTGCCATCATGCCGGCGGCGCCGCCGCCTATTATTATAACATCATATATCATAGTAACGGTGTGTACAGGACATCAGTAGTCCTGGTCGTCGGATTTTTCAAACACCTCGTACTTGTCCCATATCTCCTCAAGGCGCTCCAGATTGTGGGAGACATAGTCCTGCTTTGCCATGCCCACTGCGGTTATCAGGGCGTTTATCAAGGAGAGGGGGGCTACAAGGGAATCGGAAAAGCTGCCCATGTCGCTCCTTGCAAGGAGGAGATGATCTGCATACTTTGCAAGGGGGGACTGCCTGCTGTCGGTTATGGCTATGACCTTTGCCCCGTTCTCGTGGGCAAAGCGGAAGGCCTTTACGGTGTGCTTTGAATAGCGGGGGAAGGACACACCTATCATGATATCCCCCCTGCCGATGTTTATTATCTGCTCGAACATCTCGCTTGTACTGGTGGTGTGGATTATCTTGCAGGAGGGCACCATAATGTTCAGATAGAACACTATGAACCTTGCAAGCACTGCCGCAGAGCGTGCCCCTATTACATAGACGTTGCGGGCCTCTGCCAGCTCTGCCACCGTGCGGTCAAAGTCCTCGCTGTCTATCTCCTCAAGGGTCTTGCGGATCTGCTCTATGTCGAAGTTCATGCTGTGGTGGAGGATATTCTCCCCCCCAAGGCTGTCTGCCACAACATCCATGCGCTGCACGGATGTGATGCGGTTGGAGGTGTAGCCCTTCAGCGCCTTCTGCATCTCCGGATAGCCCTTGAACCCCAGCTCCGCCGCAAAGCGCACCACTGTGGACTCGCTGACCCCTGTGATGGCGCCCAGCTTTGATGCGGTCATAAAAGCCGCCTTGTCATAGTGCTCGGTGATAAACTCCGCTATTCGCCGCTGCCCCTTTGACATTTCGGGCAGCTTTTCCTCTATTATCCCAAGAAGATTGTCGGACATCCTTCAAGACCCCCAATATGTAGAATGTATAATGAAATGTATAATGAATTGCCTGTCGTTATCTTTGCCCGCTGCGCTCGGCTTCCAGTCAGCTTAAAACCTATTCACTATTAGCTGTGTCAGCAATGCTGCCAAAGAGGAAACACAGCCGCCCGATCTCCGTCAGAACGTTTCATTCTTCATTATGGATTTTCCGTCTGAGGCAAGGGTTATGTCTCCCGCCCTGTCAGTGCGCAGTACGTTGTCTGTAAAGCGGTGCAGGCGGCCTACCGTGTCATTGGCGGGGTGGCCGTAGCCGTTGTCCGCCCCTACGCTTATGACTGCCACATCCGGGGTCACAGCCTCCAGAAACGTGGTGGAGGAGGAGCCGGAGGAGCCGTGATGCCCTACCTTCAGCACAGTGCTGTCTATGTATGCACCGCTGTCAAGGAGCGCCTTTTCACCGTTTGCGGTCAGATCCCCGGTGAACAGCCAGGACACATCCCCGTATACAAGCCTTGCCACAACGGAGTAGTCGTTCAGGTCGTCGTATACGTCATCCGGGTGGGGATAGAGTATCTCCAGGGAGATGTCTCCCCCCATGCCCTGCCCCAGACGGTACACGCAGGGGGATGCCATGGTAAAGGAAAGCCCCTGCTTTTCTGCCGCCTCCAGCATATATTCGTAGGAGGTGCCTGTGGGTATGAGCCTTTCGGGCACCTTCGGCATGATGATCATTTTCGTGTCAAAGCGGGAGAGCACCTCCCCCATAGCTCCCATGTGATCCGTGTGCTGGTGGGAGACTATCACCATATCAAGGCTTTTTACGCCCTGCTCCTCCAGGGTGCGTATCACCTTGTCCGCACAGGTGTACTCACCGCTGTCTATGAGTATGTGTGTGTCCGGGGTGATGATGAGAGCGGCATCCCCCTGACCTACGTCAATGTAGGTGACGCTCACGTCCCACAGCGGGGAGGGCTGTTCCCCCCCGTCCGTGATGAGGATATCCGGGGGCTTTTCCCATATGCGCAGGCTTACCGCCCTTGCCGCAAATATGCCCAGGGCAACTATGAGCAGGAAAAGCACAGCCTTGCCCGCAAGCTTCAAGAATCTCTTCATTAGGTTTAAGGTTTAAGGATGATAGGCGGTCAGGCTGAAACAGCAAGCCGCCAACTTATCGTCTCTATTGCAGCAAAAGCGCAGCTTTTGCAGGGAAAGAGGGTATCAAGCTGTCAGGTATAGCCCTTAGCCCCTATTCCCCAGCCCCCTGGCCAGGTACATCTCCCGTGTCATGAGCACCTGTCGGGGCTTGCTGCCGTCCTGGGGGCCTACTATCCCCTGTTCCTCAAGTTCGTCCATAATGCGGGCGGCACGGGCGTAGCCCAGCTTCAGCTTGCGCTGGAAGTAGGAGGTGCTCACACCTGCGGCGCCTGCGTCAACTGCACATTCTATGGCACGTTCGAGCACGTCGTCGTCGCTGCCCTCGTAGGTCTTGCCGTTGTCAGCAGGCTTTTCACCCTTGGGCTGGGGGATGTTGTCCTCCACGGCCTTGATTATCTCCTCATCGTAGCTGAAATTGCCCACACCGTTCTTGATGAAGTCCACCACTGCTGCCACTTCCTTTTCGGAGGTGTAGCAGTTCTGCACACGAAGGGGCTTTGCGTAGCCCGTGGGGAAGTACAGCAGGTCGCCGTTGCCAAGGAGCTTTTCAGCACCTACCTCGTTGATGATGGAGCGTGAGTCTATGCCCGATGCCACACGCAGTGCGATGCGGGAGGGGATGTTTGCCTTGATGAGTCCTGTGATGACATCCACCGTGGGGCGCTGTGTGGCGATGATAAGGTGCATACCTGCCGCACGTGCCATCTGTGCCAGGCGGCATATGCTGCTCTCCACGTCCGAGGAGGCTGCCATCATAAGGTCTGCAAGCTCGTCTATCACTATGACTATGCGGGGGATGGGCTCTATATCCTCTCTCTCCTGGGCAAGCTCGTTGTAGCCCTTGAGATCACGGACGCTGTTGTCCGCAAAGAGCTTGTAGCGCTTCTCCATTTCCTTGACAGCCCATGCCAGCGCACCTGCCGCCTTGTTGGGGTCGGTCACCACAGGGAGGAGCAGGTGGGGTATGCCGTCGTATATCTTGAATTCCACCACCTTGGGGTCTACAAGCAGGAGACGCACCTCCTGGGGAGTGGAGTTGTAGAGTATGGACATGATTATGCCGTTGGTGCATACGGATTTGCCGGAGCCTGTGGTGCCTGCGATGATGACGTGGGGGAGCTTTGCGATGTCACCCAGGATGATATCCCCGTCGATGTTCTTGCCCACGGCAAAGGTGAGCTTGCTCTTTGCATTGCGGAATTCCTCCGTGTCAACGATGTCACGCAGGGTAACGATATCCTTTATGCGGTTGGGTATCTCCACGCCCACAGCTGCCTTGCCGGGGATGGGCGCCTGTATGCGGACGCCCTCAGCCGCAAGTCGCAGGGCTATATCATCAGCAAGGGAGGTGATGCGGGAGATCTTTACCCCCGCATTGGGCTGCAGCTCGTAGCGGGTAACGGTAGGACCTCTGTGGATATCCACGATACGGGTCATGACCCCGAAGGATTCAAGGGTCTTTACCAGCTTGTCTGCGTTTTCACGCATCTCAGCCTCCGCATCCTCCTTGTTGAAGCTGTTGGAGGAGGGCTTCAAAAGCCCTATGGGAGGTATCTCGTAATGCTGCAGGGCAATGGCATTCTCCTGTATCTCGTTCTGTATCTCCGAGGCGGTGGTCTCGTGGAGGGAGTAGTCCTCCTCGTCGCTTATCTTGTCCGATGCAAGGGTAGCAGTCTTGCCCTGCGTCCTTGGCATGGGCACGGGTTTCTGGGGCACAGGGGCAGGAGAGCCTGCGGCGGCGCTTATCTGGGCACGGCGGTTTTCCGATGCCCTGCCGATGATGTCGGTGAGGGATGCTTCCTTTGGCGGGGTCGCTGCGGCAGCCTCAGCGGCGGCAGCAGCGGCATTCAGCGCCGACATATCTATGGCGGGCTTTGCTGCTGTCGGAGCGGGAGAGGGCTTTACAGGCGCATCAAGGGGAGGCTTCACAGGGGCAGGCGCATCAAGAGGCGGCTTTACAGGGGCAGGAGCGTCGCCCCCTGCTGCCCTGCGTGCTATCTCCGCTACGTCGCTGCGGCGGGCAGCCTCCCGGTCGATCTGATTCTGGTATGCCGCCACTTCCTTTTCCGTGGCGGAGAGGGGAGTTTCCTCCTCTGCAAAAAGGTCTATGGGTCTGCCGAAGGGATCCTTCTTGTTCTGCTTCTTTTTTGAGGGCTTGTCGTCACCGAAAAGCAGAGCAGCAACACCCTTCTGGTTCTTTTCCGCTATGTCCTGGGGCACATCTGCATTTGGAACGGCGTTCAGGTCGCTTATAGCCGCCTCCTTACGAGCCTGCTCCTGGCGCTTGCGGCTTTCCCCGGGTGTGCGCTCCCGAACCTGTGTGGGGGTGTATTCCGGGCGGGCATCAAGTATGGCGGTGAAGAAGTTTCGTATCCCCACAGCCACATCAACGATGGTCTTGTTGGCAATGAGCATGACAAAGAACAGTGTGAGCAGCACTATTATTATTGCCGCCCCCACCTTGCCGAAAAGCCTCAGCAGGGGTATGCCCACCACCACAGCGGCGATGCCGCCGCCCCGGAGCTCCTTGCCGTCCTCGAAGAGCAAAGAGAAAAGCTCGGACACCTGTGTGCCCTTGTATGCGCCGCCCTTGGAGAATATCTGTGTGGCGCCGCAGAGCATTAGTATGAGTATGACACCCTGGAACACCTTCCCGGCAATGTCGCTTTTCTGACGGTCAAGGGCTATCATCACCGAGGCATAGATGAGCACCGCAGGTACTGCAAAGGCGGTCACCCCGAAGGTGCCCAGTATGCCGCTGTGGATGGAGTTCCACAGGCTCTCTCCCTTTACTATGGTAAAGCACGCCACCATTATCCCCAGCAGGGACAGTATGGATGACCACAGTACCTTCTTGTCATCCGGGGACATTGCCTTGGTATTTTTGCCCCGTGAGGATGACCTCTTGGACGAGCTTGGTTTTGTTGTCTTTTTCTTTGTATTTGCTGCCATTTCTATCCTTTTTCTTTCCTTTGCGTGCTGCCGCAGGGCTGGCGTGTGTTATCAGCTGTTTTGTGCTGCCTTTCTCCTGTCGCACCATACCCTGTATGCAAGGGCAAGGGAGGCGAAGAAGGCGGGCCTCATGAAGAGGGATGCGTAATTCAGGGGTATGTCCACTGTCTGGAAATCCTCTATTATGGATGCCATGGGAACGGCGGAGCTTTCGACTGCAACGGCAAGCTCCAGCAGCACTATGATCCCAAGGCTCATGTTGTTGGATTTTGTGTTGTCGGGGCGCAGTGTCAGAATGATGAGCAGGGCGTATACAATGGCACCCTCTGCCATTTCAAATATCCTGAGGGGCTCGTACTCGTTCTCATAGGGGAAGATAAAGCACTGAACAGCTACCAGCGCAAGCGCTGCCCATACCACACGGAGGAAATAGGGCTTTACCGCTTTGTTCTTGTTGAACAGGGCATAGACCGTAAGTGCTGCAAAGGCGAAGTAGTAGAATACGTCCAGCACCAGCCTTACAGGGGAGAAGTTCACCCCAATGTCAAGCAGGTCGGAAATTGCCAGGGCGAAGAACCAGCCGCACATCACCACCTGGAAGGTGCACAGTGCCACCTGCCAGCCCTTGCTGCCGTTCTTTGAGGGGGCGTTCTGCACAGCATAGAACACGGCTGCGGCTATTATCAGTATCACGCCTATCACCTGGAAAACAATGGATACCATAAATACCTCCGGTAACAGAACGGATGTCTGTTCAGATAAGATCTGCTATGAGTGTGCCTGTTGCGTGCTCGTAGATACCTGCTATAAGTGCCAGTATGCCGATGATAAGGGTGTATACCGCAAATATCTGGAAGCGGTCGGACTTCATGAGCCAGTTGATGAGCATAATGGCAAAGTAGCCTACCACAGCCGCAACAAGTGCGCCAACTACAAGGGGGAGTATCTCAACAGATGTGTCGGATGCGCCCAGATCGGAGAATTCCGTCAGCGCTCCCGCAAGGATGACGGGGATGCCCAGTATGAAGGAGTATTCCACGCTGTCCTCACGCTTCATGCCGCATATCTGTGCGCCTGAAATGGTGGAGCCGGAGCGGGACACTCCGGGGAGGAGGGCTACTCCCTGGAAAAAGCCGATGATAAGGGCATCGACCACAGTCAGGTTCTGGGCAGTTTTCATAGCCCTGCCTGATGCCTCGTACTTGCGGGTGCAGCGGCTGCCTATGGTGAGGATGGCGGAGGTATAGAGGAAGCATATGCTCTCGGCGATGATGTCATCGTCCTGTCCCACGGCAGTAAAATAGTGCCTGAACACGAAGAATACGAACAGGGGCAGTATGGATATGACTATCATCCAGATCATGCGGCGGTTCTGGTTCATGGTGCGCCATTTGAACTTGCCGGTGAAGATGTCCTTTACCATTACGAAAAATTCCTTGATAAGGGCGCCTATCTTCTTGTAAAAGGCAAGTATCACCGCTGCAAGAGTGCCTATGTGCAGTGTGATGGTCATTATGGAGGCATTTTCCCCCACTATGCCGGTAAAGTGCTGATACAGCCCCAGGTGTCCCGATGAGGACACGGGCAGAAATTCCGTCAGACCCTGTATTATCCCCTGTATTATAGCATCTATCAAGCTCATGTTATCCTCCTGTGCAAAGGGCTTGCCCCCGGTGTGTTTGCGTATAGAAATACATAGTTAATTATAACTCCAAATGCCGCCTTTGTCAATCACGGCTGCAAGTTTGACACCGTTTTGTAACCGATTGGGGGCGGCTCAGAAGCATCGGCAGAGCCATGGGAAATGCTGCTTGTGGGCATAATCCACAAAAAGAGTTGTGCATTTTGTATCTTTTATATAATGACATGGGGCGGTGATTTGTGATAAAATCACTGTAAGTGAGCCTGCAAGGGTGACGGCTCATACTATTATTAAGGAGAAGATTATGAAAAATTTGAAGAAGACACTGGCAGGGCTTATGGCTCTGACCATGACTGCCGGGCTGACAGCCTGCGCAGGCAGCACATCAGAAGAGGTGGAGGAGACCACTGCTGCCACCACCACAGCCGTAACAGTGGAGATCAACACCGCCACACTGGCTGAGGAGGAGCAGAAGACCCTTGACGAGATTGCAAACGAGGCACTTCGTGATGTGGAGCTTGAAAACAAGGAAGTAAAGTGGCTTGCCCACTACGACATCAACCCCAACACCACCAGCGGCACCTCCGAGGCGCTCAACCTCAACCTTTTCCGCACAAAGTATGGCGGCTATGTTACCTACTATGCCACCACATGGAACACCCGCTATTCCGACCTTTCCACATATGTTCTGGGGGGCGAGGGCATAGACTTCTTCCCCTGCGATACCGCCGCACTTCCCAAGGGCATAGTCAGCGGTATGTTCCAGCCTGTGGATGAATATATCGACCTTAGCGATCCTCTCTGGGATGATGTTAAGGAAGCCATGGAGATATACAACTTCAACGGCAAGCACTATGAGCTGGTGAACTCCGTATCCGCAGAGCAGGTAGTCCTCTACAACAAGGCTACAATCGAGGCGAACGGCTTTGATGATCCCTGGGAGATGTATGAGGAAGGCAGATGGAACTGGGATACCTTCACCAAGATGCTGGAGGACTTTGTTGATGAGGATGCCGAGCAGTACGGCCTTGACGGCTGGTACAACGAGAAGGCACTGCTCCTCTCCGCAGGTGTGCCCTCTGTTACCACCGATGAAAACGGCAGGCTCAAGACAAACCTCACCGACCCCACCATTGAAAAGGCGATGAACTGGCAGTATGACCTGTACAACAAGGGTCTGGTGCTGAATCTGGAGCTGTTTGACTGGAACGTTAATCCTCAGTTCATGTCCGAGGGCAGAGAGCTGTTCTATATCATAGGTATCTGGGCCGTTACCTCCGATCCCGAGACATGGGAATCCAAGATACCCCCCGAGCAGCTGGGCATAGCCCCTGTGCCCTCTCCCGCAGGCTCCGATCCCTATCAGTCCGCTACCCTTGACGGCTGGGTAATATGCAAGGGCGCTGCGAACCCTCTGGGTGTGGCCATCCTTTCAGAGTGCACACGTCTTTGCAACACCAATGACGAGGCCATCGCCATAGGCGACAAGAAGATGATGGATGAGGCCGGCTGGAGCGAGGAGCTTGTGGCTCACAACAAGGAGATAAACGAGCTTGCAAGAAAGTACCCCGTGGTTGACCTTGCAACGGGCGTTTCCACCGATGTGGCATCCCTTACCACAGACGGCGGCGCACAGATAGGCCTTCGTGCCCCGTTCCACGGCTATGACTGGGCTACCATAAGAGATGAGACCTCCGGTGTCGTTGAGATGCTTGTTCAGGAAGTTGACGATCAGCTGGCTTCCCTGCAATAATCTGTACTATGCAAAAAGAACCCCGCCAAGACCTCTTGGCGGGGAATTTTATGGGGGGAGTTCGGATACTCGGAAGACTGTCAGCTTTTAAGGCTGCCGCCGCCGCTGCTGCCGCTCTCTCTGCCGCCGGTATATTCTTCATCCGGGTCGGGCCAGAGGCGGTACATAGGACCGTTTGCGTTCACGCCGTTGGAGTTGCCTGCCCATATCTCGGTGGCCATGGAATCATCTCTTCTTACACAGATGAGCCACTTGTCGGTGATGTAGTCGTCTGTGCCGGAGCGCCAGCTTGAACCGTTCTGTTTGGCACTCTTGGGGTTTTTATGTATGCGGCAGGACATTTTTACGTAGACCTGCCCCTTTTTGTTGCCAAATCCTTCAAAATTGTTGAGAGCATTTATGAATGCCTTGCGCCTGTTGGCGTCCTCGGTGGCAGTCCAGCCCCAGTCGTTATTTTTGTGGGTGATCTGGGTGTTGCCGTATGCCCTTGCTACAGGGCATATATTATAGGATTCGTATCCGTCGGATTTTGCACGGTTCTGGTTGACAGTGACGGGGAGTTTGTATTTGCTTTGGGGATAGAAGCCCTCTGCAGCTGCATCATTGGTCAGCACGATCATGGAAACAGCCTCGTAGATCACACGGGCGTTTTCCAGATCTGCCGCCATCTGCGCCTTTTTTATGTAGCTTGTGATCTTAGGGATAAGAAGCCCTGCCAGCACGGCTACGATCGCAATTACTACCATAAGCTCCAGCAGTGTGAAGGCTTTGAACGTTTTCTTCATAGTTTTCATCATACTGATCACTCCATTCTGCATTCGGTAACAAATGGTTACCGACTGTTCTCCTTAAACCAAGACTATCAGCAAAACAAAACCACCCCTGACATAAAGCCAAGGGCGGATACAGACAGATAGAAGAATATCTAACAAATTCTGCAACTGGCTGCCATTTTACAGGCCCTTTAGCTTTGCGTCACACGGTTTCCCGTGTTTTGCTGATTAGAAGCGAGACACCGCCTCAATCGTTTGTTATTGTATTGTTATAATTTTATCACTTTTATAGCGGGGTGTCAAGTATTTGCAGGAAAAAAGGTGTAAGATTTATAGTGCCCGAAATAGTGCAGGTTGTATAATTAAACGTTTAAGGGATTTGGGGACGGGTGATTTGCAAGGGCGGTAAGGAGATCGGCTGTTTCTGATAGCCGCAGTCACTTTTTATTTGAAGCATGGTGGGATCACGATGTATTACCACGTTAAAGCAATATACGCCGCCAAAGGAATGGCGCTTTTGAGGGGCTTTGTTTGTGCAACTCTCCAAACTGCAAAAAAATAGAAAAAAACACTTGACATTGATGGGAATATGTGATATTATATCAAAGTCGCCCGTTGAGGCAGGCTTGTTAAGGTTGTCCCTGACGGAAAGACAGCGTTTTGAAGAAAAGCGCATCGGATCTTGAAAATTGAACAATGTAAGACAAGCATCATAGAGATATGATGCACCCTTGAAGTGATTCCTTTGGGCATCGTATTGAGAGATACGGTGGCTCCAAAAGAGAA
>DGXE01000003.1 GCA_002395525.1 Ruminococcus sp. UBA4240 | reverse complement strand
TAACGCGTCAGTTTGTGGCACTGAAGATCATCGGTTCGAATCCGATTACCCACCCCATGTAAACGGATGCTGCACAGGAAACTGTGCAGCTATTTCCGAATAGCCTCAGGCTCCACGCCTTCAGGGCTTTCTGTTTGGAGAGGTGTCCGAGTGGTTTAAGGAGCCAGTCTTGAAAACTGGTGATCCCGCAAGGGACCGTGGGTTCGAATCCCACCCTCTCCGCCATCAATATCGTATCAGTTCACCATGCAGAAATACCCAAGTGGTGAAGGGGCTCCCCTGCTAAGGGAGTAGGTCGGGAAACCGGCGCGAGGGTTCAAATCCCTCTTTCTGCGCCAAATGATGACCCCTTGCAAATGGCTATATACCGCCGTTTGCAAGGGGTTTTTGTTTTTTCCGTACGTGAAAAATAACACACTTTATAACACAGATGTGTTATATTAGCGATCACGCCTCTTTGGTGTGGTCGTTCTTCTGCTGAAAGGGTACTCGTACCTTAACGGAAAATCAGCCATAACCACAGGGAAAAACTAAGTTCTATGCGGTTTGTGAGCAAAAAGCGCCTTGACATGACTATCAAATCTATATAGATATAATACCAATATAAAAGAGGATCTGACCGGATGATGTCTGGTCAGATCGCCCCTTGACTGTATGCAGAAAGCCTGTACTTCGTGATACGAAGCAAGCAGCATTAAACTGCCGGGAGCGCTCTCGTTTTGCACACTATATCGCCCTCAGACATACCCGCCCAAATTTTTCAAAAACCCTTGTAAATGCAAAAGATATGTGGTATAATGGACTATGAATGTTTATGTCAGGAGTAACCACTATGGAAAAATTGAGCCAGAGCAATATGCGTGAAGCAGCCTTTATGCTGGTGTTCGAGAAATTCTTCAGCCCGGACAGCTGTGATGAGATCATCGAGACTGCAAGGGATGCGGATGAATACCTGTTCAACGAGGATTCGGAGAAGCTGTTCAAGGGCGTCTGCGAGCACACTGAGGAGCTTGATGAGATAATCAGCCGCTTCAGCACCTCACGGAGCGTTTCCAGAATAGGCAAGGTGAGCCTTGCTGTGCTGCGCATCGCCATATATGAGATAACCAGCAGCATGACACCCGCAAATGTGGCAATAAGCGAGGCTGTACGCATATCACAGATATATTCCCTTGAAACAGACACACGCTTTGTGAACGGCGTGCTGGGCGCATATTCCCGCACCTTGCCCCCCGATGAGGCAAACAGCAGCGAGGGCACCGATGAGCCTTGACTTTCTGGGGCTGGACACCAGCAACTACACCACCTCCGCCGCCCTCTATGACGGAGAAAGGGCAGTCAACTCATCCATGCTGCTCCCTGTAAAGCAGGGGGAGGCAGGTGTGCGCCAGAGCGATGCGGTATTCCACCACACAAGGCAGCTGCCGGAGGTCTTTAAGGGGCTTGAATTCCCCTCCTCTCTCAGGGCAGTGGCGGCATCTGTGCGTCCGAGAAATGTCAAGGGCTCCTATATGCCCTGCTTTCTCTGCGGACAGGGTGCGGCGGAAATGATAGCCATGACCCACGGCATCCCCTGCTATCACACATCCCACCAGATAGGGCATATCTTAGCGGCGCTGTACAGTGCCAAACGGCTCGATATGACAGATGAGCCTTTCATCGCCTTTCATGTGAGCGGCGGCACCACAGACTGCCTTTACTGCACCCCCCACAGGGATGATATCCTTGAGGTAAGGGAGATAGGCACCTCACTGGATCTGAAGGCGGGGCAGCTCATCGACCGCACGGGGCTCATGCTGGGGCTTGACTTTCCCTGCGGCATAGCCCTTGAAAAGCTGGCTGTGTCATATGAGGGGAAGATAAAGGCGCAGCCTGTGATGAAGGGCGGGAATTGCTGTCTTTCCGGCTTTGAGAACAAGGTGCAGCAGCTTCTCCGTGAGGGGCATCCCCGTGAAGAGATAGCCTACTACACCCTTGATGCGGTGTACCGCACCGTACTGTCAATGACACGGCACGCACTGGACGAGTACGGCTCTCTTCCCGTGATATATGCAGGGGGGGTAATGTCAGACAAGCTGATACAGCAGAGACTGGCGCAAGGCCTTGACAATGTGTATTTCAGCGAGCCTCAGTTTTCACGGGACAACGCAGCAGGCATAGCCGTTTTCGCATATCTGATGTCACAAAGGCGGCAACAGGCCCGCGATCAATGATATGAACAGTATATATACAGTAACACAGATAAACAGATACATCTCCTTCCGTCTGAAGGAGGATCAGGTGCTTTCGGGACTGATGATCAAGGGCGAGATATCCGGCTTTGTCCATCACCGTTCCGGCCATTTTTACTTTACCCTGAAGGACGAGCAGACACAGATAAAGGCGGTCATGTTCAGAAACTTCTCCTCCAGGCTTGCCTTTGAGCCCGAAAACGGGATGTCCGTCATAGTCATGGGCAGCGTGCAGGTCTACGAGGCAAGCGGTCAATATCAGGTCTATGTGACGGATATACAGCCCGACGGCATCGGTGCCGCCTACCTTGCCACAGAACAGCTAAAGGCAAGGCTTGCGGAGGAGGGGCTCTTTGATGCAGCCCTTAAAAAGCCCATACCCGATTTCCCGGCAAGGATAGGTGTCATCACCTCAAAGACAGGGGCAGCATTGCAGGATATACTCAATATCATCGGCAGGCGGTGCCCCCTTGTGGAGGTAACGGTGTTCGGCTGTCTGGTACAGGGAGAATACGCTCCCGATTCCATATGCGAAGCCCTTTTGCAGGCGGATCTATATGGCTGCGATGTGCTGATATGCGGGCGTGGAGGCGGCTCCTACGAGGATCTGATGGCATTCAACAGTGAAAAGGTGGCACGCACGGCGGCAGGCCTTGTCACACCCCTTATCTCTGCAGTAGGCCACGAGACGGACACCACCATAATAGACTATGTGGCGGATCTGCGGGCTCCCACTCCCTCTGCGGCGGCAGAGCTTGCTGTGCCTGATATGGAGCACATAAAGGAGAATCTGAGAAATATGGGGCTTGCCCTTGACGGTGCTGCGGCAGTCCTTCTGCAAAGAAAGCGTGAGGCTCTGCGCCGTTATGCAGACACCCTTGAAAAGCTGCGCCCGGAGGCAAAGCTTAGAGCCGTCCAGGGCAGCATCAGCCTTATGAAAGAACGGCTGGAGAGTGCGATGCAGCAGTACATACGCATATGTGAGAACAGGGTGGCTGCTGCGGCGATGCGCCTTGAACTGCTAAACCCCATGAAGATAATGAGCTCAGGCTATTCCCTTGTATACAGGGGGGAAGCACTGGTAAAAAGCACGGAACAGCTGCACGAGGGGGACAATGTACGGATCATGCTCTCTGACGGCTATGCCGATGCTGTAATAGAAAGGACAGGCAAATGACCTTTGAATCATCCCTTGAAAAGATATCCGCCATCACCGAAAGGCTCCAGAATGCGGATGTGCCCCTTGATGAGGCAGTAAAGCTCTACAAGGAGGGACTGGAGGAGCTGGCGGGCTGCACCCGTCTTCTTGAAAGCGCAAAGGAGCAGATGCTCAGCGTAAAATTTGCGGAGGACACGGATGAGGACTCTTGAAGAATATGTGACACTCATTGAACAGCGCCTGCAGGAGCTGCTCCCTCCCCCCGAGGAAGAGCTTGCTTACGGACGCTGTATCAATGCCATGAGATATTCACTGGAGGCGGGGGGCAAGAGGATACGCCCGGTGCTGGTGCTGGCATTCTGCGAGATGTACGGCGGCACGGCAGAGACTGCTCTGGATGCGGCGTGCGCCCTTGAAATGATACACACCTTCTCCCTCATCCATGATGATATGCCCTGTATGGACAACGATGATATGCGCAGGGGAAAGCCCTCCTGCCACATCGCCTTCGATGAGGCAACAGCACTTCTGGCGGGGGTGGCACTGCTGAATGCCGCCTACGGTGTCATAGCCGATTCCTGCAAGCTGACGGATCACCAGAAGGCAGCCCTTGTATCACTGCTCTCCCGTGCCGTGGGCACCGGGGGCATGATAGGCGGACAGGTCATTGACACTCTTGCTGCCCCTGCCCGGGATACGGCTGAGCTGCTGGAAATGTATTCCATGAAAACAGGGGCTCTCCTTGAAGCAGCCTGTGCCATGGGGGCAGTATGCGCCTGCCATTACGACACCCATGCAGCTGAGGAATATGCCCGTGCGCTGGGGCTTGCCTTCCAGATAAAGGACGACATTCTCGATGTCACTGCGGATGAGAAGGTACTGGGGAAGCCTGTCCACAGCGACGAAAGAAACGACAAGGCCACATATGTGAGCCTTATGGGGACAGACAAGGCACAGGAGGAGGCGGAGCGGCTCACCGCCCTTGCCCTCGAAAGGGCACGGATGCTCCCGGAAAACGGCTTTATCACCGGCCTTACGAGAAAGCTCCTTGAAAGGGTCAGCTAATAACGATACAGTGGGGATGGATATGTACTACAACTATATACTTTTGACTGCCTGCCTTGCCTGGTGGGTAGCTCAGGCCATTAAATTCGTCATAAATCTCATCAAATACAAGCAGCTAAATTTTGAAAGGCTCATAGGCGCAGGTGGATGGCCCAGCGCCCATTCTGCAATGGTGTGCTCCGCATCCGTGGCAGTGCTGAGGACTGAGGGTCTGAACTCGACTGCATTTGCCATAGTGTGCATTTTCTCCCTCATCACCATGTACGATGCAATGGGTGTGCGCCGTGCCGCAGGGCAGCAGGCAAAGGAGATAAACCTTATCAACCGCAGGGTGGTCACCTTCAATGACCTGACACAGGCCATGTCCTCGGAAAAGCCCATTGAGGAGATCGCAAAGCTTGCAGATGAAAATGCAAAGGCGCTCAAGGAGTTCATCGGGCACACACCCTTTGAGGTGGTGAGCGGCGCCATACTCGGCATGATCTTCGCCTTTATCATGCCCCAGAGTCTGTGATCAGTTATGGATACATTTGATAGAAAAACACTGAAAAAGCTCTCCCCTGCGGAGCTTGATGCCCTGTGCAGAGAGATAAGGCGCATCATCACCGAAACAGTGGATGAAAACGGGGGGCATCTGTCCTCAAATTTAGGCTCGGTGGAGCTTACCGTAGCTCTGCACCGTGTGTTCTCCTCCCCCCATGACAAGATAGTGTGGGACGTAGGGCACCAGTGCTACACCCACAAGCTCCTTACAGGCAGGGCGGGCAGGTTTTCCACACTAAGGCAGGAGGGGGGGATCTCCGGCTTCCCCCGCCCCGATGAATCCCTGCATGACGCATTCATTGCAGGCCACAGCAGCAATTCCATCTCCGCCGCCTGCGGCATAGCAAGGGCAATGAAGCTAAAAGGCGACAGGCACAGTGTCATAGCGGTCATAGGTGACGGTGCCTTTACAGGGGGCATGGCATACGAAGGGCTGAACAACGCCGCAAAGGATCTGGACAACCTCATCGTAGTGCTCAACGACAATGAGATGTCTATCTCCAAAAACGTGGGAGCAGTGGCAAAATACCTGTCCTCCATGCGGGGGCGCAAGAACTACATCAACACCAAGCACTCCGTGGAGGGCTTTCTTGACAGGCTGCCCGTCCTGGGGGAGCCTGCCATAAATGCCATCACATCATCAAAGGATGTGATGCGCTGGATGCTCTACCACTACACAGGGTACAGCGCCTCCACCATGTTCGAGAACATGGGCTTTGTGTACTTAGGTCCCGTGGACGGCCACAGCATACAGGACATAGAGCAGTACCTTGAAGCAGCAAAGGCAGTCAGGAAGCCTGTTCTCATACACGTTGTCACCAAAAAGGGCAAGGGCTATGCCCCTGCTGAGGATAATCCCGGGGAGTACCACAGCGTGACCCCCAGAGCCGCAAGGGAAAGTGCGGGCAATCCCGAGACCTGCTCGGAGGTGTTCGGCAAGGAGCTTGCCGCCATAGCCGAAAGCGACAGCCGCATATGCGCCATCACCGCCGCCATGAAGTACGGCACGGGGCTCAATTTCTTTGCGGCACAGCACCCTGAAAGATTCTTTGACGTAGGCATTGCGGAGCAGCACGCCGTGACCTTTGCGGCAGGACTTGCCACACAGGGCATGATACCTGTATTTGCTGTGTATTCAAGCTTTCTCCAGCGCTCCTACGACCAACTCATACACGATGCGGCAATATGCGGCACACACATAGTCCTCGGCATCGACAGGGCGGGGCTTATAGGCTCTGACGGGGAGACACATCAGGGCATATTCGATGTGCCCATGCTCACGAGCATACCCAACACCACCATATACAGTCCCTGCACCATGGAGAGCGTCAAGAAGGCTCTGCACACCGCCATATACGACACAAAAGCCATTGCCTGTCTGCGCTACCCCAGAGGGGGAAATGACAGCGGGGATATGCCCTGCTATGATGAGTACGGGCTTATCCACATCAGAAACGGCAGCAGCACCCTTGCAGTCACCTACGGCCGTGAGACCGCACAGGTCATGGAGGCTGTTTCCGGATACGGTGCTGATATGCTCTCACCACTTAAAATATTCCCCATAGCTGACAAAATAATTGAAATATGCCGGAAATACGACCGCATAGCCATATTTGAGGAAAGCTACATATCAGGGGGCTTCGGTGAGCACCTTGCAGCCATGCTGTCACAGAGGGGCTATAAGGGCACGATCCACATCACTGCCGTAACAGGTATCGCAAAGTGCGCCCCTGTATCCTCTCAGCTGAGGCTCTACGGACTTGACAGCGCATCTGTGGCAGACACTCTGCGGGGGCTGTCATGAGACTGGATCAGTACCTTGTGGCAAAGGGCTTTGCAGGGGGCAGAGATGCGGCAAAGCGCCTTATCGCCGATGGTGAGGTAACAGTAAACGGCACTGACAATGTAAAGCCATCCCTTGACATATGCGATGATGATACAGTCTCCGTGCTGAACACCCTGAGATATGTGAGCCGTGGCGGGCTCAAGCTGGAGAGGGCGCTTGATGTGTTCGGCATTGATGTGACAGGGCTTTGCTGCCTTGACATAGGGGCATCCACAGGGGGCTTCACCGACTGCCTGCTGCAGCACGGGGCAAGGTATGTGTATGCGGTGGATGTGGGTCACGGTCAGCTTGCCCCCTCCCTGCGCACAGACAAAAGGGTGAAGTGCACAGAGGGGTACAACATCAGAAATGCCGCCCCTGACGACTTTGAC
The DNA here is from genome assembly GCA_002395525.1 of Ruminococcus sp. UBA4240. Lineage (GTDB taxonomy): Bacteria > Bacillota > Clostridia > Oscillospirales > Ruminococcaceae > Huintestinicola. The sequence continues at coordinate 28,863 of DGXE01000003.1, read as the reverse complement.
ACCCCCATCGACTTTATCTGCACAGATGTTTCCTTTATATCGCTAAAGCTGGTCATCCCCGTGGTAAAGCTGCTCTTGTCCCCGGGGGGCAAGGCGGTGCTCCTTATCAAGCCCCAGTTTGAATGCGGCAAAAAGGACATAGGCAAGGGGGGCATAGTCCGGGACAAAAAAGTACAGACCCGTGTGACAGAGGAGATACGGCAGTGCGCCCTTGACAGCGGATTTGACGTGGCAGGGCTCATCCCCTCCCCCATAAGCGGCGGCAGCGGCAATACGGAATATCTCATTGCCCTTGACAACAAAAACAACTGACAGCAAAGGGTTTTTATCATGGATATAGTGATTCATCCCAACTTTTCAAAGGACAATGCCTTTGAAACCACCTCAAAGGTATGCTCCATGCTCCATGACTGCGGAATGGGGCTCTATTCCTACACAAAGCTTTCAGACAGATTCCCTCCCGCCGAGGGCATAGTCTTCGGTGAGGAGGACGATGTATGCAGAAAAGCCGATGTCATCATAGCCATAGGCGGTGACGGCACTATACTTGAAGCCTCCCACTACGCCTCCAGGTATGACAAGCTCCTGCTGGGCATAAACACAGGGCGGCTGGGGTTCATGGCATCCCTTGAATACGATGAGCTGCACAAGCTGTCCGTGCTCCTCTCCGGAGAGTACACCGTACAGGAGAGGATGCTCCTTGACTGCGTTTACACCGTCGGTGGGGAGGAACAGGTCTTTACCGCCCTCAACGATGTGGTGCTTTCCTCCCGTTTCGGGCATATCGCAGATTTCACCGTGAATATAGGGGATATGACGGTCAGCCGCACAAGGGCGGACGGGCTGATATTCTCCACCCCCACAGGCTCCACTGCCTACGCCCTTTCCGCAGGAGGACCCATACTGTCCCCGGATATACGCTGCATACAGATGACACCTGTATGCTCCCACTCCCTTTTTTCAAGGACGATGATCTTCTCCCCGGACAAGCAGCTTGATGTGACCGCAGACATATCCCGCACGGAGATATTCCTCACCGTAGACGGCATAGCCATAGGCAGCATCAGCGAAAGGGACACGGTATGCATCCGCCGTTCGGAAAAGGTGCTGCGCCTTATGGACATTGAGGGAGATATGTTTTTCAAGGCTGTCAACACCAAGCTGATGACCCCCATGAAGTGAAGAGGTTGTTATGAGAACAGACAGGCACGCACTCATCACCCGGATAATCACAAGCGAAGCTGTACACACCCAGCAGGAGCTGCGGGAACGACTCAGGGAGCAGGGCTGTGACGTGACACAGGCCACCCTCTCCCGTGACATTGCAAAAATGGGGCTCATTAAGAAAGACAGATATGTTCTGCCTGATATAAACGCCGACAATGTGCCCCCCATACTCCCTGTTTCCATCACATCCTGTGACTATGCAGGTAACACGGTGGTGGTAAAATGCGCCCCCGGCACTGCCAATGCGGTGTGCGTGGAGATAGACAAATTGGAGTTCGGAAACGTGGTAGGCACTCTTGCGGGAGATGATACCATATTCATCCTTGCCCGCACCGAGCGTGATGCAAAGGAGCTTATGAACATATTCAAAAACATCTGACGAGGTTTGAACATGACAGAAAAAAGATACCTTCCCCTGATACTTGCCGCACTTCTGCTGACATCCTGTGCGGGAAAGGAGCCGGCACAGCTCCCCGAGGAAAGCATTTCCGAGACCGGGGTGCAGACCGATGCGCTGCCGGAGCAGCCTGACAGCGCCATGGAAGAGCCCGCCTCAGCCGCCGTGGACAGCAAGGCTCTCTCACAGCGCATAGAGGAGAGCACAAAGGTACTGTATCTTGACAGGACGGAGCTTTCACAGCAGGACAGCGACCTCATAAGGGCAGAGATTGCAAGGATAGTGCAGGGCAGGGAGCTGGAAATTATCGCCCCCGAGCCTGTAAGGACATATTACTCCATTAACGACAGCCCCTACGGCAATGCGGGTTTTGAGGATCTGCGGGTGACAAAATGCCTTGGAAGGTATGACAAATATCTTTCCGTAAACGGCTGCTACTACAGCTGGGATGAACAGCTTGATGAGATAATAGAGGGGCTTTCTGCAAATACCGGGGGCACATCGGCACCGGAGGGCTATGACTCTGTAGAAGGCAGGATGTACACCTACACCCTCGAATGTGAGGAGCCCCACACTGATGAAGAATACATCGACATAGGGCAGAAGCTGGCAGCCATGTGGCTGGACTCACTCACCGAAGAACAGGGCAGATACTATCTCGGCTCATATGAGATGACCTCCGCAGAGCTGTGGGGCAAGGGGCTTGTGGGCAGCGGCCGTGAATTCTGCGTGGAGTGCTGGTTCGACACCGAGGACATAGCCGATGAGGAGGAATACAACACTGCCTTCTATGAGGAGGGCAGCTACGACACCTTCTACCACTACTACTACGGTCCCGGCATCTATATCCGCTGCCGCTGGGAAAACGGAGTTGCCCGCATAGTGGATCACACAGGGGTATTTCTGGCAGATCTGACACAGGATCTTAACGGTGTCTCTGAGGACAACACCACAGGCTATGACACATTCTTTGACTTCTACAACGACAAGGCGGCGTGCGATGCCGCAATGAAAAAGCTTGCGGTGGACGGAGATCACATTGTGGCACAGGCGCCCATTATGCTCTCTGACGGACGCATATCGGGAGTGTCCATATATCCGAGACGTTATTCCGACTGCACCGAAAGGGACGGCAAGCTCTACGGCGTATTCGACAATGCCTACTTCACGGAAACCTCCAACACCTACTCCTCCCCCGTAGACTACAAGGACGATCACGGTGCCTGCTCTGAGCTTTTTTCAGACCCCTTCGAGATAATATTTGACGATTACAACTGTGACGGCGACCCCGAATTTGCCTTAAAGCAGGACTACAACGACGAGACACGGTACGGTGCCCGCTACGAGGTGCGGTGCATGGCTGCGGATCAGACACCCCGTGACACACGCTTTGATTTCTTCATGGCAGGACGCCACGAGGAGACCATCCGCCTTCAGCATACAGGGGCATCGGGGGGCACATCATATCTGAAGTGGGGTCTTGACGAAAACGGAGATATGCAGCCCTCCGAGCCTGTGGATGAATACCGTATGTATTCACAGCGGTACTACCTCCCTGCCACTCTCAGGGGCTACGATGACGAAAGGCAGATCATCTGCTATTTCTGGAACAACACCGGAACGGAAGTAACAACAGGCACCGAATACACCGTTGAGGACACAGAGGGCAAAATACTGGCACATGGCACACTTGCCTCCCCTGTGACGGCACAGCCCTACCGTGAGGCGGAGATAGCCTTTGATGTGGATGTGCCCTCCCTTGGAGCGGGTGAATACAGGATAGGTATTTCCTGCGGGCAGGAGAAGGTATACGGCGGCTTCTTCGTAAGAGGAGAGGACACCTCCCTTTCCATCAGATGCACCACTCCAAATCCCACAGCAGGGATGTACTCCATAGAGTACAGCATCACCAACACAGGCTCACTGCCCCTGAGAATATCAAGTGCGGAGCTTATGAAGGGGGATGACCTCATCTGCACAGCCGATGTATCAGATGTAAGCCTTATTACGTCAAATAACAAGCAGAGCCTTGTGTTCATCACCGATACACCTCTTGAAGAGGGCGAATACCATGTATGCGTACAATGCGGTGAACGAATGACAGGTGGCGACATTACCCTTAAAGCCCTTTCAGATGAGGACAGGTACGTATACGGCGGCAAGGCTGATGCAGACTTCACAGGAGATGATATAGCACTGACCTTGAACAGCACCTCAGATCTTTCCGGAAAAGGTCTGTCCTATGAGGAAAGTGCTGTGGAGGTGCGTACAGAAAGCGGCTGGGAAAGGACGGTATTCTTCCCCGTCACCGGGTTTGAGCAGACAGGATCCGGCAAATACCGGATGATATTCGGGGATGCATCAAAAACCATTGATGCAGATCCAAAGGAACTGAGATCCACTTACAATTTCTACATGAACTACATTGACGAAGCCCTTGAAGCCGGAGAGATCATGGAAGAGGAAATGTATATGTATGATCAGATAAAGGCCATGACCCCTTTGGAATTCTACATATACCTGTCCTTCGGCTATATCCCGGTACAGCCCGAAGCCGGCATGAGATGCAGAGCCCTCATGGGCAGTGAATATGTATACTTTACTCTATGATGAGAGGCCATATGAAAGTACTTCAGAAACTACTGACGGCACTGCTGCTTGCCGCACTCACCATAAGCTGTGGCATGAGTGCGGGGGCTGAGAGCTTTGACCCCAAAGACTCGTACAAAAAGGAAGGGGACAACAATCCCCTCTCCCCACTGGTATTCTGTGCAGATCCCACAGCCGTGGAATACAAGGGGAGACTGTACGTATACGGCACCAACGATCATCAGCAGTACGAGGAAAAGGGCGCTGATATTGAGAACACCTACGAGAAGATAGTGTCTCTTGTGGTGTTTTCCACCGATGACATGGTGAACTGGGAGTATCACGGAGAGATAAACGTTAAGGAGATAGCCCCATGGATAGCCAATTCATGGGCACCCTCCGTAGTATCCCGTGTGGAAAAGGACGGGCTCACCCACTTCTACCTCTACTTTTCCAACAGCGGCATGGGCACAGGGGTGATAACTGCCACTGACCCCTTGGGACCCTGGACGGATCCTCTCGGGAAGCCCCTTGTAAGCTATAAGACCCCTGGGCTCAAAGACTGTCCTGTTCCCTTTGATCCGGGAGCTGTCATTGACGAAAACGGTGTAGGCTGGCTCGCCTTCGGGGGAGGCAAGGCACAGGGCGGCACCGATGAATACCCCGGCAGCGCCCGCATAGTAAGGCTTGGGGAGGATATGATCTCCTTTGACAGCGATTTTACGGAGATACCTGCACCTTATTTCTTTGAGGCATCGGAATTAAACTTCATAAACGGCTGGTATGTATACACCTACTGCTCAGACTGGAGCCGCCATCTGATAGGCTGGGTAAAAATGCCCTACGATGTCCCCGCTCCCGGCTCATGCAGCATGATCTGCATGAAGACGAAAACTCCCCTTGACCCGGACAGCTGGAAAATGGTGGGCGAGGTGCTGAAAAACCCGGGAGAACTGGGCTTTGACTACTCCAATAATCACACCCATATGCACAAGTACAAGGGGAAGTGGTACATCATCTACCATACCCTTGCACTGAAACAGGCCATGGGCATAGCAGGCGGCTACCGTTCTCTGTGTGTGGATGAGATAGCTGTGGATGAGGATACAGTCACCATAACATCCGCAAAGGGCTCCCACAAGGGCGTGGCAGAGCCTGCTGACAGTAAATTCTCAGGCAGCGGCAGTATGCAGATAAACAACTGTTACGGCATACACTTTGACACATCCGATCCCCATTCTCCCGCAGTGGTCTCTGACAAGGCGGGAGCATGGATAAAGGCGGCGGATATTTCCTGTGATACGGCAGTGAAGCCCTCGGATACAAAAAAGATCACCTTTGCGGCTTCTGTCCGGGGCAAAGGCACCATAAGGCTCTACACAGGGAAAAAACTTTTAGCTGCGATAAAAGTAGATTCCCCGAAGAGCTTCGGAACAGTTTCTGCCGATATAAGCAGAGAGCTGCTCAAAGACGGCACGGATCTGTACATGGTCTTTGACAGCGGGGATATGAGCATGAAAAGCTACGGCTTCAAAGCCACAGGCAGGGACATCCCACCCGCCTTAGCGGCAGGAGCTGCAGTCGGTGTGGCTGCTGTGGGGTGCATTATCGCAGGTATCACAAAGAAATGAGCAAGTGAGGTACATACAATGGAAGAATTAGCGGCATATGGCTATACGATCGGCTATCTGTTCTTTACCGTGGGGGTAAGAGTGGCTCTGGGGTGCTTAGGACGGAAGATAGTGAATGACAAGGGATACCCGAAAGAACAGAACCACGGCTTTGTATGGGGCTTCTTTCTCGGGATCATAGGGCTTTTAGTGTGCAGCATCAAAAAGCCCTACTACGATACCATCGGCTATGCACCGCAGAACCGCATAAACTATAACGGCGGCTATCCGGGCTATGGTCAGAATCAGGCACCAAACTACGGACAGGCCTACGGTCAGGGGAACCCACAGAATCAGGCACCGAACTACGGACAGGCAGGGTACGGACAGCCAGGCTACGGACAGGGGTACACTCCCACGTCACAGCAGCAGGATGAATCGACGGGAGTTTGCCCCTACTGCGGACAGGTAAACAAGAAGGGCTCCAGATTCTGCTCCTCCTGCGGAGGGCAGATGCAATAAAAGACAAAAAAGCAAGCAGGCTCACCTCTTGGTGGGATCCTGCTTGCTTTTTTATACACAGATATTGTCCTTGATATTCTCAAAGGTCTTTTCGCCGATACCGCTTACCTCCATGATGTCCTCGATCCTTTCAAAGGCATGGCTCTCACGGTATTCAATAATTGACTGTGCCTTCTTCTCCCCTATTCCTTTAAGGGTCATAAGCTCCTCCGCCGTAGCGGTGTTGATGTTTACAGGCCCGTCCTTTGCCGTCTCCGCTGCAACAGTCCCCTCTGCCGCCGTGGTCTCACGGCGCAGCTCAAATTCGCTCTGAGCGGCTGTCACCGCATCCGAAAGATCCATTGCGGGGAGGTCTATGGTGCGGGGTGACGTTTCCGTGGATGTTACGTCCGCAGCTTCCTCCGTAAACTCCTCCGCCGCCGATCCCTCCTCCGAGGGCAGCAGCCCTCTGTCGGGAACAGCCGTCACATACTCAGTGCCCGGGGCGGTCATCTCCACCACCTGCATCTCCTGCCTTGCCCTGTCCCTTGCCCCGCCTATGAACACACCTGCAACACCCGCCGCCGTACACAGCACCAGAGCGGCGATATAGGCGGTATGAGGGGGTATTCCCTTATCCTTCCGTGAGGACACAGATACCGCCTCCTTTCAAGGGGTCATCTTGCGACGGGATCTCCCATCATCTTGCGGAAATCAGCCACACTCTTGTTCTTCTGGTCCACCATTTCATTTATCTCGGCGGACACACTTGCCAGCTCTGATGTCAGGGCGCTGATGTCCTTTATGGCAGCAGCTATCTTGTCAGCGGAGCTTTTGGAGGTGTCTGCCAGTGTGCGCACCTCCTGTGCGATGACTCCGAAGCCCTTGCCGCTCTCCTTTGCCCTTGATGCCTCAATGGAGGCATTGAAGCCAAGTATCCTGGTGTTGAGGGCGATGTTCTGTATCACCTTTACAGTGTCCATAGTGAGGGCTACCTGCTCTGCGCAGCGGTTGGCAGTATCCACCATGCCCTCCACCTTTTCCTTGATGACCACAGTGGAGCGGGCATTGCTCATGCCAAACTCCCTGACCTTTTCGGAAAGGGAGGAATCTCCCCCGCCGTCAGCCTTGTACTTGATAGTGCCTGATGCGCCCGTCACCATCTTGGTCATAAAATCCGCCATGGATGCAACTCTCTGCTTGGGGATTATTTCCACCTTGCCGGAGAGGTATCTCACATCGTCAATGGAGGTGCGTGTCTCCTCCGCTACCCTGTGGAGCAGAGCCTCATCAGGCTTTTCGGCAAATACCTCCCCCCCGATGAAATATCCCACACACTCATTGTGGAAGAATATGGGGGCAGTAAACTCCAGCAGTCCCAGTGAATTGGTGTAGACAGAATAGGTCTTCTTGGCAAGGGTATCATCTGCTGCATTTTTGTCGAACATTCTGCCCTTTTTCAGCTTCAGGAAGTAGTCGCTGAAATTTGTGCGTGATGTGACCGCAGTGCCGTTTGCATCAACGATCACCATTGCAATGCCTGTAGAATCGCACATCCCCTCCTGCATCTCCTGCAGAACGCTGGTGCCTACATAGTCGATAAGCTTTGCCATTGTATTCCCTCCGATTTGAAGTTACTGTATCTCGCAAAAGTTCCCCAAAAATCTGAAATATTTCATGGACATACTGAGATCCCCCAGCAGTGCCGATACCTTCTCATTGCTGCAGTTGCCCTCAAAGTCAAGGAAGAAGGTGGCATCAAAGTCCTGCCCCGCAATGGGCATACTTACTATCTTGGTAAGGTTGAGTCCGTTCACCGCAAATTTGGTAAGTGTGCGGTAAAGTCCGCCGGGGGTGTGGGGGGTGCTGAAGGATACGGTGATCTTGTCCGCATCCGCCGGCACAAGCAGCGATCTTGAAAAGCAGATGAACCTTGTATAGTTGGGATATGCATCCGCTGCACGCTCCTCAACTATCTTCAGCCCCAGCCTTTGGGCACACTCTTTCGAGCAGATACAGCCTATCTCACCGTCTGTGGAGTCCTTTACCATCTGTGCGGCAAGGGCGGTGTTGCTGTATTCCGCCGGCTGGAGCCTGTGCTCCTTCAGGTATATGCTGCACTGATCCAGTGCCTCCTTCTTGGAGTATACCCTTGTGACCCTTTCGGGATCCGTATCCTGCTTTACCGCAAAGCAGTGGGTGATAGGCACCTTTATCACACAGTTGATGTACAGGTCATATCGTGAGAGAAGGGAGTAGGTCTCTTCAATGGTGCCCACGGTGGAGTTTTCAAGGGGCAGTATGCCGAAGTCCGCCCTGCCGGATTCCACAAGCCCCACCACATCGGGGAAATGTGTGGTGAAGCGTATGGGCTTCTCCTTCCCGAACAGGCGGATGCAGGCAGCCTCGGAGTATGCCCCCGTAGTCCCCTGGCAGGCTATGACCTCCGCCTTTTCAGGCTCAAACCTCCCGGTCTCCCCCATGCTCACATTGTCATATATTATCTCTGACTGGAGGCACTTGCTTATGTCCATTATGCTGGTGAAAAGCACGGCGGAAGCATCTGCAAGCCCGTCCTCCGAGCGGCTGCGCACCTTGTCGATTATCGCCCTTTCACGCCCGTCCTGCATTATGGGCAGGGAGTTTTCCTTCTTGTAGCGGGCAATGCTGCGGGTGATGTCCATGCGCCTTTCAAAAAGGGACTGGAGCTGTGCATCTATGCCGTCTATTTCATTTCGCAGTTCGTTAAGATCCATATTGTTACCTTTGTTTCAGCTGAGGTCAGCCATTTCCATATATATGCCCAGATTCTCGGCTATGTAGTCCTTGCGACCCTGCAGGTCATCCCCAAGGAGGAGATCGAATTTCTTCGCAGTCTCCTCTGCGTCGGAGGGTGTGACCTTGATGAGCCGCCTTGTTTCAGGATTCATAGTGGTAAGGGACATCATCTCAGGGTCGTTCTCGCCCAGACCCTTTGAGCGGTCTATCTTGTATTTTTCGGCCCCTATTTTCTTGAGTATGTCCGCCTTTTCCTTCTCGTCATAGGCAAAGTAGGTCATTTTAGAGGTGTTGATCTCAAAAAGGGGAGATTCCGCTATATATACATATCCCTGCTCGATGAGGGTGGGGGTGAGGCGGTACAGCATAGTGAGCACCAGAGTGCGTATCTGATAGCCGTCCACATCCGCATCGGTACAGATTATGACCTTGTTCCAGCGGAAATTGTCCAGTGAGAAGGTGGCAAGCTCCTTGTTGGCCTTGCTCTTCACCTCAACGCCGCAGCCTAAGACCTTCACAAGATCCGTTATGATGTCGGATTTGAATATGCGCTCGTAGTCGGCTTTAAGGCAGTTGAGTATCTTGCCCCTTATGGGGATTATTGCCTGAAATTCCGCATTGCGTGCAGTCTTGCAGGAGCCCAGGGCGGAATCGCCCTCCACGATGTAGACTTCCCGCCTTGACTTGTCACGGGTGCGGCAGTCAACAAACTTTTCCACCATGTTGGCAAGGTCTATCTGCTTGGTAAGGTTCACCTTGGTGTTCTGCCTAATGCGCTCTGCGGATTCACGGCTGCGCTTGTTGATAAGTATCTGATCCGTTATCTTGCCCGCATCTGCGGGATTCTCGATAAAGTATACCTCGATCTCCCTTTTGAGGAAATCCACCATGTTGTCATATATGGACTTGTTGTTTATTGCCTTCTTGGTCTGATTCTCGTATGAGGTATAGCTTGAAAAGGTGGAGGAGATGAGTACCAGACTGTCTGCAATGTCATCATCCTTGACTGCCTTCTCATTCTTCTGGTACTTGCCGTTCTGCTTTAAATAGTTATCTATGGCCTGACGGAACGCAGTCCTCACAGCCTTCTGGGGGCTGCCGTCATATTCAAGGGGGGATGAATTGTGGAAGTACTCCTGATCGCTCTCCTTGCTTGTGAAGGTAAATGCCACGGAGAGCTTCATCCTGTATTCGGGTCTGTCCGGGGCATCCCTGCCCACACGGTCGCAGGTGCGGTACACAATGTCTGTGAGCCGCCCCTCACGGGTTATCTCATCAAGGTAGTCGGTTATGCCGTTTTCGTAGTAGAAGGTCTTCTCATCGAAGCCCCCCTCGCTGTTTTCCACCCGGAGGACAAAGGTTATCCTCGGATTTACCACCGCCTGCTTTTTAAGGGTATCCTCAAAGTATTCAACGGGTATCTCTATCTCGGTGAACACCTCTGAATCGGGCCGCCAGCGCTGTACAGTGCCTGTCCTTGTGCCGCTGTACTTCTTCTTTGAAAGGCCGCCTATATTCTTGCCCTTTTCAAAGTGGAGGGAATACTCATATCCGTCACGGTAGACGGTGACATCCATGTACTCCGATGCATACTGTGTGGCACAGGCGCCAAGGCCGTTGAGACCAAGAGAGAATTCATAGTCGCTGTTGTCGTATTTGCCGCCTGCATAAAGCTCGCAGTAGACCAGCTCCCAGTTGTATCTGTTCTCCGTCTTGTTGAAGTCCACAGGGCAGCCCCGTCCGAAGTCCTCCACCTCCACGGAGTTGTCCGCAAAGCGGGTGACGATTATCCTGTCGCCGTTGCCGTCCCTTGCCTCGTCTATGGAGTTTGAAACTATCTCAAATACCGAATGTTTGCACCCCTCCAGATCGTCAGAACCGAATATGACCGCAGGGCGCTTCCTTACTCTTTCCTCATCCTTTAAAAGACTTATACTTTCATTGTCATAGGTTTTCTTTTTCTGCTTTGCTGACATACTATCCTTTTCTCTCCTGTTTTGCTGTATCACCTTACATTGGCGATGTGCTTCTCCCTGTATTCCAGCAGGTACTTGCAGCCGATGAACACCCCTGTGAAGAACAGGGCGGGGCGCCAGTCGATGCTGTCACGCTTTGAGCTCACATACACCTCTGCGGGAGCATCCTTTGCTCCTATGGCATACAGTGTGGCGGGAACGCCGCTTTCAAGCAGTATGCGGGTGGGTCTCTGGGATATAAAGCCCTTTAATACCACCTCTGCCAGAAATGAGGACACAGCCGCAGCCGCAGCTGTCCTGCCCACTATCTCCACCACCTGACGCAGGGTCTGCTCGTCCATGTAGTATCTGCCGTTCATTGTGCACCTCCGCCTACTTTCAGCTCAAAATAAAAGTCATCCATAACGTAGCCGCCGCCTATGTCGGTAACGCCCTCTCCGCACTTTTCAAAGCCCAGCGCCCTGTATACGGCAATGGAGCTCTCATTGTGGCGGTTGACCGTCAGCCATATGGCATTAAAGCCGTGCTCTGCGGCATATGCCCTGTGCATATCCATCACAGTGCGGGCATAGCCCTTGCCCCTCTCCTCTTTAAGAAGATATATCTTTGAAAGGAAAAGCCTGTCCCCGTCGGGCTTTATGGCTGTGTAGCCTATATCCCTGTCCCTGTGCTTGATGATGTAGTATATATACCCCTCATCGGCGATGTTCCTCTTCTCTGCTTCAACAGAGCAGAACTTTTCCACCATGTAGTCTATCTGCCCCGGGGTGAGTATGCAGGGGAAATACTCATGCCATATCTCATCGGCAATGGCGGCAGTCCTTTTTAGCTGCTCCTCTGTCCTTGCCTCAACAAGCTTTATGTCGGTCATCCGCTTTCTTCTCTCCCTAAAAAAGCTCTTTATCACAGCAGCACACTCTTCGCTGTCCTGCCAGAGCACGGCAACACCGTTTTCTTCAAGCAGCCGTGCGCCGCCTGAACCGCTGGTATCGGAGGCACCGCAGACAACACGGCCTATCCGTGCGTTAATTATGGCTCCCGCACACATGATGCAGGGCTCAAGGGTGACATACAGGGTGCAGCCCGTCAGCCGCCAGCCCCCCAGTGTCTGTGAGGCACGGATTATTGCTTCAATCTCTGCGTGGGCTGTGGGGTCACGCCGCTCCTCACGGCGGTTCCTCCCCTCCCCTGCTATGTGTCCGTCACTGTCCCTTACCACCACTGCCCCTACGGGCACCTCACCGCTTTCGGCGGCAGTCTGGGCGTGGAAAAGGGCTCTGAGCATATTGTGATCCTTATCCATAGTACACCTATGCTATTATAAGCACATAGACGGTCTGCATCGCCAGAAGTCCCAGCCACAGTATCATACCCGGTCTCAGGATAACGGTGGCTGCCTTCTGGGTGTCGGTAATGTAGAGGTTTGATACAGGCAGGCTTATATTCCTGCTGAATTTCAGCAGAAAGCGTATGGTCCCGATTATCCCCGCCGCACCGAACAGGAGCATCAGCACCACCGCACCCACAGGGTATCCGGAGGGGCTGTGATACTGATACAGCATAAGGCCGAAATGACCGCCTGTTATTATTATCCTCATTGCCACCGCCGTCAGTATGGAGCCTGTCTTCAGGGTAAAGTAGCCTATTACCGCAGAATACATCACGGTGTACAGAAAGTTGCCGTACATATTGGTCATGGCGGCGATAAGGCAGGTCATGATAAGGGCAAAGCCGTCCCCGAACTGCCTGAAAAGCTGGAGGAACACCCCTCTGTGTACGATCTCGCTGACAACAGGGATCACCACCATATAGAGCAGACCCATCAGCACCGCATTTGCCGTACCCTCCGCATACCATTCGCCTATCTGGGATTTGAGCACCTGAGACGGCAGGATCAGCGCCTCAAGGGCATGGAGGACAGTTATTGCCGAGAATGTCATCATGGCAAAGGGCACACAGCAGGAAAACAGGGGCATATTGGTTATTTTAAGGGGCATGATCACCCTGACAGGTATGCGTGCTGCCACAAGGGCAATGCTTACGGGAAGGAGCTTTCCCAATATGTTGAAAAGGTAGGAGGCTGCCACAGGAGCAAGCCCCTTCCCTACGAAAAAGCCGTCCTTTGTCAGCACAAGGCCGAACAGCCCCCCTGTGGGGAAATCGCTGAACAGCAGTTTCATCATGAATGTGATGAAGGTATAGCTGATAAGTATCACAGCGGTGAGGTCAATGGTATTCCTGAATGCCCTGTACTCCACAGCATAGGGGTTCTCATCCACAAAGCCCTGCCCCTCGCTGTACTGGTGCTCCCTGCGGCCGTCGGAAAAGTAGAAGGTATACTTGTTGCTCTTGTCAGACCGCCATTTGCGGTAGATAGCATTGTACTTGGCATCCTGCTGGCGCAGGGAAACTATCTTGTCATCATTTCTGTCAGCCAATTCAGCACCCCCTCAGTTTACGGCAATACATATGTATACATATTTTAGTATATCACAAATATGGTGCGAAAGAATTAATTTTTAATATATATTTCATGTATTAATTGTTTATACGCAGATACTATTTCTGTCTGACAGCACAAAAAAGGGGACAGGAAAACTGTCCCCTTTAAACATCAGTTTCTGTTGCCTATCTCGTTATAGCTGGCGATAGAACCATTCTGACACAGCAGATTGAATGCTGCAGTCGCCCGCCTGTTCTCCTCGGCACTTGCTGTTGCCTTGCCTCTCTTTGCACTGTAGCCGAAGGCGATGTTCCCGTTGGAATCAAGGAAGAAATCCACCTGATAGGTATCCCAGCTGAACTCCTGATCCTCCGTGCCGTAAGCCTTCCCTCTTGAACGGCATCTTATCTTGGCGTAGCCCTTTCTCTTGTCAGGCTGATGAAAGGGATATACCCTTTCCTCGATACCGTTACTACCTCCCTTTCTGACAGTGCCTTTGTCAGCATTTACAATAAACCCCTGTTCCTCCAGTATCTTTGCCACCTGCATACTGGATGTGCGTATCTCCTTGGGATCCACATAAATATATCCACGTTTGTCATTGTTATAGGGATTCTTGACCACAAGAGGATCATCCCAGGAATGGAGAGCCTCATATGCCTGGAGGGCATTGCACATTGCCCGGGCATTCTCAGCATCCGCAATGTTGTTTGCCTTCTCAACATATGCTACCAGATTTGGAATAAGCATTGCAGCAAGCACTGCCACAATTGCGATTACCACCATGAGCTCAACGAGTGTGAAGGCTTTCAGTGCTTTGAGTGTTTTTCTGATTTTGCCGTTTTGTTCACTCATATCAAGCCCTCCTTTTGTATCAATTTCATGTCAAGCTGCAAAAATCTATAATTTTTACAGCTTAAACGTTTAATTATTGCAACTTTTACTTTATTATAAATTTTAATTATATCATATATCCATATTCCATTAACACATATGTTTATTAATTTTTCTAATATATTATGTGTATGTATGTGTACTTTTCCCCCGTAAAAAAGCTCCCCCGTGTGCCGGGAGAGCTTCATTATCACATCTTGTTCAGGACTGAGCCGTATGTCCGCCCATTCTGCCGCCCATACCGCCCATGCCGTTGGCGGATATGGCATTGCCGCTGTCATCTATGTTCACCACGCCGCTCACATCGGTGCTCACCACCTGTGTATCACCAATGTACAGGGAATAGGTGCCGTCTGTCATGTCCGGGGTGCTGACTGTTACAAAGCTGTAGGTCTTTTCCGGGGTGTAGGATATCACCGTGCTGCCCCCTGCGTCCCTTATCGAAAGCTCCGTTCCTGCCGCCTGCTGGGAGGAGAGGGCCACGGAGAGGGCATTCTGGGAGGAGCTGCCGGAGAGTCCCTGTGCCATGCCGCTTGAACCCACGGCGATGAGGGTGCCCCCTGAGATATCAAAGGTGCCGTTGTAGTCAAGGGCGCCGTTGCCGCTGTTTACAGGACCGTCCACACAGACGGTGCCCCCGGTCATGGTGATGCTGCCGTTGGAGTCAATACCGTCCCCCTCGGAGGATACGTTCACCGTGCCGCCGCTTATGAGAAGGCTCAGGCTGTCATCTGCCGCAAATTCGTTCCCGAAGCCGCTGAGTGCACCCCCGGAAAGGTTTATGCCGTCATCCGATGAATACACATCCCATGTGCCGCCCCTTATCTCCATCACAGGGGCTTCAAGGCCTTCGCTGCTCTTCTCCACGGTGCCCTCGCCGTCTGCAAGGGTAAGGCTCGTATCTGCGTGGAGGGCATCATCCCCGGTGTTGATGACAAACGTACCCCCTGTGACACTTACAGTGCCGTCTGAATGTATGGCATCATCTGCGCTGTCTATGGTGATGCTGCCTCCTGATACATTCACTGCCTGTGCCGCCTTTATGCCCTTGGCTGATACGTGGTCTTCATCGTCGTCAAGGTCGCTGTTCTCCCATGCGCCGAAGAAGCCGCCCCCGAATGAGGGTGCCTCGCCCATGTCAGGCATATCACCCATGTCGGGTCTTTCGCCCATGCCGGGCATACTGCCGTCCTGTTCTCCCATGGGAGGGCGGGCGTTTTCTGTGGACAGCACAGGCTGTGACTCATCCGTAGTCTGGCGGTTCCTGCCGCCTCTGCCGCCCATTCCGCCCATCTGCATACCGCCGCCCGGCTGATTGCCGGAGGGTGCCTTGGCTGCCGCATTTGCCGAACCGCCCCCTGATACTATGGCAACAGAGCCGTCAGAAATGTCCACGATACCTCTGCCCTCTTCCTCATCATTGGTGGAAACTATGCCATCGCCTCCGGAGGTCACGTTCACTATGCCGCCGCTTATCTGCACGCTGTCCTTGCCCTTTATGCCGTCCCCTGCAGAGTTTACGGCAATACTGCCGTTGTGTATCTTCACGTCGTTGGTGGAGTGTATGCCGCCGCTGTAATTGCCGTTTACAACAAGGGTGCCTGAGCCCTTGATCACAAGGTCATCCTTGGAGTATATGCAGGCATCGGGGGCATCCTCGGAGGTATCCGCATAGCTTTCCCCGTCGGAAAGGGTGTTGGTGCTGCCGTTTTTCACCTTTACCGTCACCTTGTCCGCACTCTTTACCCACAGAGCACAGGATGTGGTGCAGGTGATGTCAACGCCGTCCAGCTCCAGGGTAACATCGCTTTCCTTGTCGGTTTCAACGATTATCTGCCCGTCGGAAAGGCTCCCCTCTATGTGGTAAAGCCCCGCCTGTGTAACAGTGAGCACGCTGCCACTGCTTTCTGCACCTGTGCCCTCTACGGTGATGCCCTCGTCTGAGAGGAATATGTTGGCAGAAAGCACCTCATCATTCTCCTCATCCTCTGCTGCAAGGAGCGTAGTTTCCTGTGCCTGCTCCGTGGTGAGGGCGGTGTCGGATGTGCTCTGCGCCGTCTGCTGTGCCGATGTGTCAGCCGTGTCGGGCTGTGTGCCCTCTGCTGTGCAGGCTGCCAGCAGGCAGGCTATTGCCAGGGCTGTCATCCCTGCGGATGTTCTCTTTATATGCTCTTTCTTTTTCATGTGTGTCTCCTTTCGTTCGTCAAGGAGGGGTCACAGCTCCGCATTGTTGGGCTTTATGCGCCCTAAGGATATGGCAAGATTGCCGTTTCTGGTGCGCAGCTTGTCTATCATAGCCTTGCGGGATGCCCTGTCCTTCATTACTACCTCGTAGCGCAGCTCAAAAAGGCTGCCCATATTTGTGGTCTTGGTGGAGTCAAGAGTGTAGGAGGAGGTGTATTCCTTCAGGATGTCATCGAAGACACCCTCATAGTCGATGTCCTCGGGAATGGTTATCTTCAGCTCTGATACATTGTCGCTGCTGCCGCCGAAGTTCAGCATGGTGAGTGCCAGCATCACAGCACACGCCACAACGGTCACCAGCATTGCGAAGAATATCTGCCCCATGCCTGTTGCAAGGCCTACTGCCATTGCAAGGAATATGGCGGCAATGTCCCTTGAATTGCCGGGTGCTGAACGGAACCTCACCAGTGAGAAGGCGCCCACCACCGCAACACCTGTTCCCAGATTGCCGTTTACCATCATGATCACCGACTGCACCACAATGGGAAGTATGATAAGGGTCATGACGAAGTTCTTGTTGTATCTGTTTTTGTACATATAGCAAAGGGCTGTGATGACACCGCAGACAACGGCTACCCCGGCGCAGATGAGAAAGCCCGTGAATGTGATCGCGCTGCTGTCAATAATACTTTTGAACATGATAGACCTCCTGTTAAATCAAATCAGTTGCCTTATATTGACAACTGATCTGTGATGATATGGTGTTTTGCCGGGATCACGCCTGTGCCCCCGCAGCATGGACAATGGAATTGGAGTAGGTGCCGTACCTGCCGGCAGTGCCTTCAAGCTCCTGGGAATAATACTTTCCGTACTTGGACACGGACACGGGATAGGCACCCGCCGAGCTCAGGGCGCTTACCATCCACATGGGCATGGAGTTTGATATCTTTATCTCCAGCAGCACGCTCCCCGCCGGGAGGAGAAGATCTCCCCTGTCCCCTGCTGTATGGTCAAGGTCGTTCCTGCGGCAGCGGATGTTGAAATCAAAGGTCATGCGTATGGTCTCATCCTCCGGGCAGAACATTGCGATGCGGTCATAGCACATGGTCAGTCTGGGATATGCATGATAGAGCCCCACCGCATAGTCTATCTCATCGAATATCTGGGAATGCCCGCTGTATTCCCCTGTTGCCACATAGTGCTCATAGTCTCCCAGGGTCATAGCGATGCGCCTTTTGTAGACTGTGCCCTTGAACTTCTTCTTCAGCTCCAGGAAAACGGTGCTGTTCTCATCCTCAGGCGCCCCGTAGCTTCTTGCACGTATCTTCTCCTTGTATACAGGCTTGTCCAGGGAGCGGCGTATCATAATATCATCGCTGCTGTCAAAATACGTGGTGTATATGGTAGTAAGTCCGTACTTATCCTCCGCCATGTGTGCATTTATCATATGGCGCAGCTTCAGGTACTGGCTCCCTGTAAGGATGTATTTTATCTCTTCTCTTTTGAATACTGTCTTCATAACAGGCAACCTCCCTTCTGTGTTGTCGGTGAGTATGTCCTCTGTGCTTTACTGTGTATATGATAACCCATTTACCTTAAATTAAACTTTAAGTTTTCTCAAAAGGGGAAGATTTCACATTTTTCACGTTTTCATCACAAATTATCGGGCTTGACTATCGGGAAAATATATTGTATAATATACCTATCCTAAACCATGCAAGAAGAAGGTCAATATGCTTAAAATACTGTTTGTGGGTGATATAGTAGGCAGCAGAGGGGCACTATTTGCCGAAGGTGTCTGCCGCCGCCTGAGACGTGAGCGGGGCATAGATCTGTGCATAGTCAACGGTGAGAACTCCGCTGACGGCAACGGCATAACCCCCCATTCAATGGAGACACTGTTCACCTTTGCGGATGTGATCACCACAGGGAACCACTGCTTCAGGCGCCGTGAGATAATGGGAGAGTACGACCGCAATGATTTTCTGCTGCGGCCTGCAAACTATCCGGAGGGCGTTGCGGGGAAGGGCTGCACCACAGTGGATCTGGGGCGCTGCTCCCTTATGGTCATCAATATTATGGGAACTTCCTTCATGGAACCTCTTGACAACCCCTTTTCCAGAATGGATGAGCTGCTGACCGGTGCCGGTACGAGAAACATCATCGTAGACTTTCACGCAGAGGCATCGGGGGAAAAGCGTGCCATGGGCTTTTTCCTTGACGGCAGAGTATCTGCTGTCATAGGCACCCACACCCACGTCCAGACTGCGGATGAGACTATCCTCCCCAAAGGCACCGCCTACATCACCGATGCGGGGATGTGCGGCACGGAGCTTTCAGTCCTCGGTGTGGAATCACAGCTCATAATAGAGAAAATGCGGTTCAAGACCCCTGTTAAGTTCAAGGAGGCTGAAGGGGCGCAGATACTCTGCGGAGTTCTGGTCACCCTTGATGAAAAGAGCGGCAGAGCCATTGACATAGAGCGCATACAGGTAAGGGAGGGCGACAGCCGTCACTGATCCCGCATCCTGTCTTATCTTTTACACACAGTCCATCCACTCGTCCACACAAACCCATTCTTACAAAGGAGCCATCATGGAAGTATTAAAGGTCTCATCCGGATCAGCACCCAACATGGTCGCAGGAGCCATTGCAAACGTCATGCGCAGGGACGGCAAGGTAGAGCTGCAAACCATAGGCGCAGGAGCCACAAATCAGGCTGTAAAGGCCATAGCCATCGCAAGGGGGTACCTTATCCCCGTGGGGATAAACCTCACCTGCACTCCCCTCTTCGGCAAGACTGAAACAGACGGCACCGAACGCACTCACATAAGGTTCATCTGCTTCGACTGCGGTCTGGAATGATCACAGGAATTTATCCTCAAACCACACATCATCCACGGTGAATTCCCTGCCGCTCAGATAGTCAAGGGCAGTTTTCTCACCTGTAAAGTCAAATCTCAGCTTGTAGGCGCACAGTGCCTGTGTCTTTATGCCATAGGTGCGGTTTATGCGGTTGTCACCGTATTTGCCGTCCCCCAGCAGAGGATGGCCGATATATGCCATATGGGCACGTATCTGATGAGTACGGCCTGTCATAAGGTCGATCTCGGCAAGGGACAGCTCACCGTTTGTTTTCAGCACCTTATATCCCGTGATTATCTCCCGATTTTCACGGGTCTTTTTTTCCTGCACCGTGACCGTATTGGTCTTTGAATTCTTGAAAAGATAGTGGTGCAGCACTGCCTCACGGGGCTCCGGTGTGCCGAGGACTATGCACAGATACCTTTTGTGCACCTGCCTGCTCCGTATCTTTTCGTTCATTATCCGCAGAGCCTCTGCATTCTTTGCAGCTATGACGATGCCGCAGGTGTTGCGGTCAAGGCGGTTGCAAAGGGCAGGGGCAAAGCTGTTCTCCCGCTCCGGGTCATACTCACCCTTCTGTATGAGATATGCCTTCACACGGTTTGCAAGGGTGTCTGCGGTGCTGCTTTCGTCCTCATGCACCGCAAGCCCCACAGGCTTGTCCGCAAGGATGATGTTCTCATCCTCGTATACCACCCTTATATCCCCGCTTACACGGGATATATCCTTGCTGTCCTTAGCGAATACATCATCGGGGAGGTATATCTCCAGCACATCCCCCTCGCAGAGGCGGGCGGATATGTCACAGCGCCTGCGGTTGAGCTTGACATCCTTTTTCCGCACAGCCTTGTACAGCATGGACAGTGGCATATTGGGGCAGGCCTTGGTGATGAACTTGTCCACCCTCTGCCCCGCATCATTTGCATTTATAGTAAATCGTTTCATCTTGAACACACAGCACAAAACAGTCCTTGCGCTGATCGTCTGTCACTTGACAAGCATCTCAAAAAAAGTTCGTGTCACATTGCAGACAAACCCAATGTTTTTGGTAACCCATTCAGAGCCATTTACTGCAGTTCCCGGTTCATATGCAGAATCACCTGAAAAATCATCTTCATCCGGAAACAGCTCCTGGTTTTCATGAGCCTTATAATCGTATGTTCCTTTTTTTATTTCATAATACAGTTTGGTGACCCACACTTTACCCCATTTACCTTCATTTTTCATTATCAGTTCACCTTTAGGCGTATACCATTCTTCAGCAAAAGGTGAAAGATTTTTCAAATCATCGAATGTCATTTTTGAGGTAAAGAACCTGCAATCTACCAATAAGTCTCCAAGAAGTGTTATGCAAGGCTTTTCTAACCCATATCTTCTTTTATTATATGCGCTTAAGGTATCTGTAAATTCAACTATCATTATGCCGCCGGAAGTATAGGTCACATTGTCAAATTTATCCAGATTATCAAAAACAGACAGGGCGATCCCATCACGGTAATTGTCAAGATTTTCACGTTCCCAGTTGGCTCCGAATGTGTCGATAAAATTCCCGTTTGCATCTATCCATCCGTTTGTATTGGTGGGTAAAGAGCCTTCCCCTGCTGCAGCTCCATATACAGGCTCACGGAATATCTCGGGATCCGTTAGGTCATACTTCTTTATGATACCGTCTTCATTATAAGTATAAGCAACAGTTCCTATTCTCTTCGCTTTGGTTTTTCCCGGGATGTTGAACGCATTCACTTCTTCATTGTCTTTTGTCCCATATGCAACCGGCCACACTGCAAGTTTTAAAGTAAACTCCTTATGCATATCCACGGCATCCCAATCTATGATATATTTTCTGCCTATAGTCTCATGTACATAAGGGGCATCACTCGCAAAAACAGGGGCAGCACAAGCAAGAATACCAAGCCACACAAAAACTGCTATGATGCATTTAATATTCCTCATTGCATATCTCCATCATGCATTATTTGTAACCACCGCATAGGGAATAAATCTGCTGTTTTCACACTTTAACGGAACAATAAATGTTCTAATCTCAACCGCAGATACGTTTGATGAGGACGGGTCTTTCACCTTTAAAGATTCATCAAACTGATATGTAGCATCTGACTGAGCGAACATAAAAACTTCATTTGCAGTTTCCTAAACTAATCCATTTCCTATTCGCTGAGGAACAGAGCGG
Source organism: Ruminococcus sp. UBA4240 (assembly GCA_002395525.1). Taxonomy (GTDB): domain Bacteria; phylum Bacillota; class Clostridia; order Oscillospirales; family Ruminococcaceae; genus Huintestinicola. Next base: position 7,208 of record DGXE01000003.1, on the reverse strand, counting down.
GTATTGTTAAGACCGCTTGAAAAGGCGTTGGAACAGACCGCTGCCATATCCGGATCATGGTATATTCCGGATATGGTTTTGATCCGGTCTCAGGCATTTCTTATCACTTGTTCAGATACTCATCAATGGCGGCGGCGGCAGTCTTGCCCGCACCCATTGCAAGTATTACCGTGGCAGCGCCTGTAACGGCATCTCCGCCGGCATATACGCCCTCACGAGAGGTAAGTCCTGTGTCCTCTGCGGCTATGATACAACCCCACTTGTTCACATCAAGTCCCTCTGTGGTGTCCTTGATAAGGGGGTTGGGAGATGTGCCCAGCGCCATGATAACGCAGTCCACCTCAATATCATGCTCGGAGCCCTCTACTGCGATGGGGCGGCGTCTGCCGCTGTCATCGGGCTCCCCCAGCTCCATGGAGATGCAGCGGATACCGCTTACAAAGCCGTTCTCATCCCCCAAGATCTCAACGGGGTTAGTCAGGGTGCGGAAGACTATGCCCTCCTCCTTTGCGTGCTCTATCTCCTCGGCACGGGCAGGGAGCTCCTTCTCGCTGCGCCTGTATATGATGTTCACCTCTTCGGCGCCAAGTCTGAGCGCACAGCGTGCCGCATCCATGGCAACGTTGCCGCCGCCTACCACGGCTACACGCCTGTTCTGCTTGATAGGTGTGTCGGAGTCCTCCCTGTATGCCTTCATCAGGTTCACACGGGTCAGGAACTCATTTGCGGAGTATACCCCCTTCAGGTTCTCACCGGGGATGTTCATGAACTTGGGCAGACCTGCGCCGCTGCCTATGAATACAGCCTTGAAGCCGTCCTCAAACAGCTCGTCTATGGTGATGGTGCGGCCTATGATGATATTGGTCTCCACCTTTACACCAAGGGCCTTGAGCCCCTCTATCTCCTTGCGGACGATGGACTTGGGCAGTCTGAACTCGGGTATGCCGTATACCAGCACGCCCCCTGCCAGATGAAGTGCCTCGAATATGGTCACATCATAGCCCAGCTTTGCAAGATCCCCGGCACAGGTAAGGCCTGCGGGGCCTGCTCCGATAACAGCCACAGCCTTGCCGTTGGAGGCAGGCTTTTCGGGTGTACCCGTAAAGTTAGCGTTGTGATAGTCCGCAACAAATCTCTCCAGGCGGCCGATGCCAACAGGCTCGCCCTTCTTGCCCCTGATACAGACACCCTCACACTGTGTCTCCTGGGGACATACTCTTCCGCATACGGCGGGCAGTGCGGAGGATCTTGCTATCACCTCATAGCCCCCCTCAAAGTCGCCCTCAGCCACCTTGCCGATAAATTCGGGGATGTCTATCTTTACAGGGCACCCGGCAACGCAGGGCTTAGCCTTGCAGTGCAGGCAGCGCTGTGCCTCGTCCATAGCCATTTCTGCGGTATAGCCCAGTGCGACCTCATCAAAATTCTTGTTTCTGACATTGGGATCCTGTGCAGGCATAGGGTTTTTGGTCAGAGACATATTGGGTTTAGCCATTTTACTTTACCTCCATTTTGAACAGGTTGCAGGATTCATCGTATTTTCTCTTCTCAAAGGGCTTGTATATCACAGAACGTGCCATAGCCTCATCAAAGTCAACAAGGTGTCCGTCAAAGTCGGGGCCGTCCACACAGGCAAACTTGGTCTTGCCGTCCACGGTAAGGCGGCAGCCGCCGCACATTCCCGTGCCGTCTACCATGATGGGGTTCATGGAGACTATGGTCTTTATGCCGTACTCCTTTGTGAGCTTGCAGACAAATTTCATCATGATTACGGGACCTATGGCGATGACCTCGTCGAACTGCTCTCCGCTGTCGATAAGGTTCTTGAGGGCATCGGTCACAAGACCCTTTGTGCCGTAGGAGCCGTCATCGCTCATGATGACCAGCTTGTCGGAACAGGCAGTGAACTCGTCCTCCAGTATCACCAGATCCTTGTTCCTAAAACCCACGATGGAGGTAACATCCGCCCCTATGTCGTGGAACTTCTTTGCCACAGGATAGGCAATGGCGCAGCCCACGCCGCCGCCTACAACAGCCACCTTCTTTATGCCCTCGGTCTCGGTGGGTCTGCCCAGAGGCCCTGCAAAGTCCTGAAGATAGTCCCCCTCCTGCATATGTCCCAGCTTGTTGGTAGTAGCCCCCACTATCTGCACGATAATGGATACCGTTCCCTTTTCCCTGTCATAGCCCGCTATGGTGAGGGGTATGCGCTCTCCGTCCTCATCAGTGCGCAGTATGATGAACTGTCCCGGCTGAGCCTTGCGTGCCACCGCAGGCGCCTCTATCTCATACATCATCACCGTAGGATTGAGCTCTCTTTTTTTCACTATCTTGTACATTTTTTAAGGTACCACCCTTCTGTATGTTGTTGTTCCTGAAAGCTGTGTGACAAGCGGAATGTCCGCTACTGTGCGGCACCGCCGTCACTCGTCCCCGCTGCCGTACTGCTTTTTGTATGCAAGGGGGCTTATGCCCACATTCTTCTTGAATTTGTTGTGGAAGTAGTTGATGTTGCTGTAGCCCACCATCTCCGCCACCTCGTACACCTTGTAGTCCTCCTCCGTCAGCAGGCGCTTTGCCTCGGTGATGCGGATATTGTCAAGGTAGTTGTTGAAGTTGTCCCCGGTGTACTGGTGGAACACCTTCCCAAGGTAGGCGCTGTTGTAGCCGAATATCCCGGCAAGCATCTCAAGGCGCAGCTCCCTGTTGTAGTTTGCGTGGATGTACTGCACCACACGCTCCATATTGCTCTTCGTGGACTTGCCGAAGCAGCTGTCGGAGACCCGCCTCAAAGCCTCCTTCATGCTGTCTATCATTACCGACAGCCCGGAGAACTCCTCCAGTGAGCGCAGATACTCGTCCGTTATAAGGTTTTCCGGCTTTTTCTCCGCCACAGTGCGCACCATGCGGGAGCGAATGTCTATCATGAAGGTAAGACAGCCCACCTTCGCCTTTTCCGGAGTCATGCCCCGGCACTGCATGGATGCCATGAACTGATCCATGAGGGCATTCAGCTTGTCGGTGTCGTTTATCTCGATAAAGGCATATGCCCGCTCCGCAAAGTCGTTCTGATCCGAGGGCTCCTTTATATCCCCCGTGGTGACAAGGGATCTGTTGTCAAAGAGGAACCGGCTCCTGTACAGATACTCCGCAGTGGTGTAGGACTGCTTGATGTTGTTGGCTTCGGAAACGTACTCTCCGCAGGTAATGTATACCTTCCCCCCGGAGGAGTCCGCCAGCTTCTGCAGTGCCGCATGAGCCTCCGCCTTCTTCCAGCTCTTGAAGAGAACTCCCAGCACACCGCTGATGTCTATGGTGACGATATCCACGGAGGCTAAGTTGTCAAAGAAGCGCCGCACCGATGAGTACACCGTCATCTTGTCCTCATCCTCGGTGACTGCAGATATTATGGCAGTCATGAAACCGAACTGCCTGTACTCGTTCTCAAACCGCGCGATATACTCGCTGTTGCCGAAGAACACGCCCTTGATCATCTGCTCGTTGATGTATTCCTTGCCTATGTCACGGCGGATCTTGTTCTCATTTTCCTTCTTTATCTTCTCCCCCGTTGCCTTGATGGCCTCTGTCAGCTCATCCTCGTCAACAGGCTTGAGAATAAAGCTCTCCACCCCCAGGGCTATGGCGTTCTTTGCGTAGTTGAAGTCGGAATAGCCGGAAAGGATGATGACCTTCCCCTTAAATCCCAGAGCCTTTGCCGCCTCGGTCATCTCGATGCCTGTCTTACCCGGCATCTTTATATCGGCAATGACAATGTCGGGCTTTAAGGAAATCATCTTGGAAAGCCCCTCGTCACCGTCATTCGCCTCATCGACCACCTCGCAGTCAATGTCCATCCAGGGTATCATCATGCGTATACCCGCACGGACATTAGGCTCATCGTCCACAAGCAGAACCTTTAACAAAACAGCACCTCCTTTAAAGTGCATCTGCCGTGATCCCCGTCCCGGGGCGCATACGGCGCTGTGTATCATTGTCCGTTCACTGACCCTTTACAGAAAGCCCTGTCTGAGGCTCTCTCGGCAGCACCAGACGTATCGTCGTGCCCTTGCCCTCCGTGCTCGATATGGTCATGCCGTAGCGCTTGCCGTGGTACATACGGATGCGCTTGTGCACATTGGTAAGGCCTATGCTCTTGCCGGAGGAGGTATCGCTGACCTCCAGCTTGTGTTCAAGCTCCTTGAGCTTCTCGGGGCTCATGCCCTGACCGTTGTCGGTGACATCGATGTATACGCAGTCCTTGTGATAGTATACGCTCACATCTATGCGCCCCTTGCTCTTGGAGCCCTCAACGCCGTGTACATAGGCGTTTTCGACAAGAGGCTGTATCAGCAGGGGAAGTATCATGTAGTCCCCTGCCACCTCGGAGTAGATGGAGTAGCCTATCCTGTCCCCGAAGCGGGCGGACTGGAGCTCCAGATATGCCCTTGTAAATTCAAGCTCCGACTGGAGGGTGACCTCCCCGTCCTTGAATTCAAGGCATCTGCGCATGAACTTGCCCAGCTTCTTCACCAGGTCTGCCGTTTCCCTGTCGTTGTTCACATACGCCTTCATGCGTATGGTCTCCAGGGTGTTGTACAGAAAATGGGGGTTTATCTGGCTCGAAAGAGCCTTGAACTCAGCCTCCATCTGGTTGAGCTTGAATGCCTCGCTTTGCAGCTTTGCCTCATAGTTGTCGTTTATGAGCTTCTGCATATTCTCGATCATGATGGATATATCCGCATAAAGCTGGGATATCTCATCACGGCCGCTGTCCTCAAAGTTTACGTTGAAATTGCCCCCCGCAACGCTGTGTACCTTGCTGCTAAGGGTCTTGACACGGGATGAGAAAACATTGGTAAACAGGAGTATGATAAGCAGCGACAGCACCACCATAAGCCCTGTATAGCCCGCATAGATAACCGTAAGGCGGTTGGTATCGTAGTTTATATAGGGCTCCGGCAGCAGCAGCGCCACCTGGAAGCTGCTTCTGTCGTAGGACATATTCTTTGCCACCGCATAGCCCCTGAACCCGTAGAGGGAGCCGTTATATGTAGCAGATGCGGTCTCGCTGTCATACTCCTTGTATACAGTGAGGTCACTGCCTGCCATCAGGGGCTCGTAGGTGCTGTAGAACACCTTCCCGTCCGCTGAGAACACCAGCTTCACGTTGCTTTCGATATTGACATTCTTCACCCAGTCATTGGACATGAGCACCACAACCAGGCCTGTCATTTCGTCGCCGTTCATGACGGGGCGGGTGCAGGCGAGCTTGTACTCACCGTCGGAGGTGTCCTTCAGCACGTCCCAGGATACGCCCCGTGCGGCTCTTGCCCGCTGGTACCACTTGCTCTCACGCACCTCATCCGTTATCTCCAGAAAGGTGGAATTGTATACGAAATCATCCCCGCTGGTGTAGATGTATATGTTCTTTACCTGTGCGGGAACGGATATGGTCTTGCTGATGGGGTTCTCCAGATAGAAGCGGATGTAATCCGATCTTTCAGCCGGAGGGTCTGCCAGGAAGTCGCTTATCACCTTGCTTTTGGCTATGCTGTCCGTGCACTGATCCCCCGCAGCCGTTATGTCGCTGACCCAGTACCCCAGGCCGTCTGCGTTGCTCAGGGCAGTTTCAAGGGACTTATCCTTGGCAACGTTCCTGATGCTCAGCAGCAGGAATATGCTGGCTGCCACGGAAGGGAGTATGACCACAAGGAACATGGAAACGATCTGGTTCCTGATGCCGAATCTGTCGTAAGACATTAGTTTTTCCATCCCCTCACTCCCTTGTACATACATAATCATTATACCACTAATTTTTGTAGATTTCAAGTGTTTTTTAGCAAAATCTTACAATATTAATTTAGTAAATTATATATCATGTGTGATATATTTAGACAATCACGGCTGCGATACCGCCGTTCCACGGCAAGAGCATTTGTCACTTATACTACGGTTGTAAATAGTATCATACTGATTTCTGACCGATGTATAGACAAGAAACAAGCCGCAAATGCTTAAATATAAGGAATGAGGCTTGGAGATTGTCTATACATCGAGGAAGAATCAGTATCACCTCGGGATCTTCTAAACATCCACCGTCCCTGTCATTATCCCGGAGGGGAGGATGTCGATAAAGCCGTAGGAGGGCTTCTTTCCGTCGTGGGGTCGAGTGCAGCTGCCGGGATTGAGGAAGTATATCCCGTCCTCATAGTGCTCAAAGCGGCAGTGGGTATGGCCGAAAAGCGCCACCGTACACCCCGCCTCCTTTGCTGCATAATAGAGCCTGTCAATGCCGCTGCGCACCCCGTGCAGATCTCCGTGGCAGGCAAAGATTTTCACACCCCCTGCCTCTGTCACAAGCCTGCGGGGATGATCCTGCCAGTCACAGTTGCCCTTTATGCGCAAAAGCTTTATATCCGGGTATTTTGCAAGCACTTCATTCACGTCGTCTGCACCGTCACCGAGATGGATGAACATATCCGCCCTGTCAAGGTTTTCCTCTACTATCCGTGTCACTGTCCTGCTGCTGCCGTGGGAATCCGAAATAACTATGATCCTCATACTATCTCCTTTCTTATAACACAAAAAGGGCTCCAACGCATAATTGAAGCCCTGTGTTTTTTATACCGCCTTGCCGCCATGTGGACGTAAGAAACCCGCACTCTAAGCAGGTGGGTTAACGCCCAACGAGTTCACGCTCCCTGCATCCGTAGCTCCGCACACTTGATGCGGCGGGAGGTCTGCAATCCGTCGTCGGAGACCGAAATCCCTTTTATACTCTGTTGGATCCACAATAACCACACTTTATCGGTCAAGGCAGATGTTTCATTACTTGTATTATAGCACTTTGCAGACCTGATTTCAAGACAAATCATGCACATTTATTTTTCATCGTGCTGTGCATTTTGCACAAAATTGGTAACAAAAAACGTAACATTCACCGTCATGTATCAGGATGACATAAACCCCGCTGTCTTTCGGCAGCGGGGAGCGTCTTAGTTGTTGATGAGCTTGTCGCTCTCGTTGTTCCAGCTGTAGAGCTTTCTTACCTCTGCGCCGATCTTCTCGGCGGGGTGCTCTGCATGGAGCTTTCTCATAGCCTCAAAGTGTACCCTGCGGCCTGCGGGAGACATTTCAAGCAGGAATTCCTTTGCAAAGGAGCCATCCTGGATGTCGGAAAGTATCTTCTTCATGGTCTTCTTGGTCTC